>NZ_CAWQJR010000089.1:0-3509 GCF_963894935.1 Xenorhabdus sp. PB61.4 | reverse complement strand
ATCATATAATTAAGAAATATCTTTCACACATCGATTAACAGAAATATTTATAATCATCATAAAAATCTCACGATCTTACTATTTATAATCTGCTTTGAAAAAGCATTAACAATAAAAAAATGATTCACTGACTATTTAGACTGTTATTTTAAAGATTGATCACCCATGCAGAAAAGCTTTCAGCATCACGAATCAAATCCTCATCTATTGTCTTACTCCATACGACACCTAAGTCTATTTTCTTATCTGTTTCAACAAACTCCAGAGAATTCAAATAATAATCCGGAATTGCACTTATCATTCTCTTAGGCACACATGTGTAAGTACCATTTTTTGTAATCATCTCCATTATCAACATGATATCATTTGTTTTTAATAACAAATTCATATTATCACTACTATAAATAGGAAAAACATTAAGACAGTCATTCAAATCAGTATTTTCTTTTTTTTCACTCGCCATCGTCAGAGAATTCTTACTGCCATACTGACTATTTCCTATTCTGAATTTAGATATCAACGGGCTCCTCTTCTTAAAAATATAAACTAATTTCTCAGTAAATGTTTTTTTTACGTCAAACGGTTTTGCCGCTATCAGAGGCATAACGGCCACATGCAGCATACCCGCATTAAGTAAATTAACCTGCTGCTCAACTGACAAACCGGTCATCAGAGCCAGTACAATATTACCTTTTTTCTCTGCAAGCTGATTCTCGATTTGAGAATAATTATGGATAGGAAAACACGAGCCGACATATAAGTGCCGGGTCACTTCCTTTTTTGAATCAAACTGCACCTGGCTTTTAAATTGTTCATAATGCGTTAAAAATTTTCTGGCATTTTCCAATGTTTTCTGACCAAAATCTGTTAATTTTGTTCCATTTGGTCCTCTTCTGAATAATTCAGCCCCCAGAATATCTTCCAGACCATGTATTTTTTTCGTCAAAGCAGGCTGAGAAAGGTAAAGCCTCTCTGATGCCTTGTGATAATTAAGAGTCTCAGCCAAAACGATGAAAGCTTCAAGATTGCGTATATCCATGTTCTTTCGCCCAATGGTTGTTAATAACTACAAAACATTACAGATTCATGGTGATAGCATTTTAACTTAGCGCTTTGCCAAAGGTCTTATCGGAACTACTGGTAAAAACGTTGACTAATGAAATGTTAGTTAATAAGGATACAATTAGCAAAAGATTTACCACGACTTCTTAATCACGGTAATTTATAATAACACTGGTAATGGAAGTAAAGAATTCAATACTACAAAAAGATAATCTCACCTCCTCAAAATAATTAAATCATTTATACATAAACCACGTTTTTCACTTCATTCATTACAGTTATTGACATTTTCAAAAACAATAACCTTTACATCAAATAACTTAATAACATCAATCCAAAAATTGATTAAATCAAACATTATTTTAATAAAATACCATATAATCAAATCACAAGTGAATAGATTAATAACAAAAACACATAAAAGCATATAAGCCTGATTTACTCGCATAATGAAAAAATAAATGGTGGTTAATTTTTTACTTGCAATGAAATAACTATTATTTTATCAGTAAGGTATTACAAATAACTTTCATTTTATAATTAAAGCATATCAAGTAAAGTAAAATGAATTTAGAAACGACGGTAGGATAAAAATTATAAAAATTATAAAAATTATAAAAATTATAAAAATTATAAAAATTAATTTTAAAGCGAATTATTACTCAAACAATATCCATTTCAATTTATACACCATGGATTTCAAGATGCATCGCAGCGGCAAGGGAGTTCATCCCCGGTAGCATAGATAACTATGTGACTGGGGTGAGCGAGCGTAGCCAACAAAGAGGCGACTTGAAAGACGAAGTGTATATTATGTTTAGTAAAATAGAAACCATATGTATTTGAATAGTATTTATCAGAACAGAAAGACCGATGATTATACAAAATTTAAAACGTCAATTATTCACAAATATAATGACCACATAAAAATATTTCAAGAAAATAGTTCCGCTGTTATTAGCACCCATAAATATGGGTGCTAACTTAATCAAGTATCTATTCTCAAGACTAATGTAACGTTATATTTATTCTATTTTCTTACAAAAGGATATTTTTCATCCTAGCCATTAGGGTAATCAGGACAATCAGTTGCACAGTCCGGACAGTCATAACTATGGTCAGGGCAACCAGGACCTGAACATCCTTGATAAGCTGAACCACAAGTGATAATTCTTCCCTGCCAAGCGGGGGAAAGATTGTTAACTACATCTGAATAAAATGTGAACTGAATAGAACCATATCCAAATGGAGGACCACCATTAATCCGACAATCTCCCCGTTTAAATGCTCCAGCCACGTCATGATAAGGAATAGAAAAAGTAACATGATCACTATCTGGAGACATATATATTGGTCCATTTATTCCATAGGTACTCGAAACACCTAGACAGGCATCTATATTCATCATTAAAGTAACGCTAGAATCTGAAGGTGCTAAACGATTCTTATTAACCACTACAAATAACGCAGCCCTATTTACATCGCCAGTCAAACCAACTACTACTTTATTATTTTTATAATTAGATAAATTATAACAATTAATAACATTATTAGCCGTTTCGTTACCACAAACAGGCGGATACTGTTCTATGATATTATCAGGCTTAACACCAAAACTGGAGTATACAACAATGCGGTCATCACCAGCAATATCAACTGTTTTTACATCTTTAAGTTGAGTTTGTTTCTGATTAATAATGTCAGCCATAATTAATTTTCCTTTGTTTTATTCATAAAATGAAAATAAACATCACAAATCCTATAAGTTACTGCATTAACATTTAATTAAAATATAAAAACAAAAAAAATAAAACTAATGAAAAAAAGTTATCACGTGCAATTAATTTAATTATCGCTAGATAGCGAAATAAAAAACAACAGATTATATAAACATAAGAATGACTATTATTTTTTATAATAAGCCTTATCATTTTTATAATTGTTTTTTAATGCATACCTTTATATAATTAAATAATTTTTAATGACCTTTAATAATTTTATTACTAGATAGTATCATAATGAAATATTCAACCAAATAACGAGACAACGGATTTGCACTGCGGCAAGAAAGGACGCACTATTTTTGCATAGCGAGTGGCTATACCACACCAGTGTTTAAGGTGGAGAAAAGCATTTTCAACCAAATGGCGAAGCCGGTAGAGTTCACAATCATATTCTCGGGTGATTTTCCGATTTTTTCGGCTGGGGATCTGGACGTGCATACCTTGCTGTTCAGCTTTTTCTACTATTGCATTGCTATCATACCCCCTATCCGCCAAAAGATGCTCTGCATCGAGCCCTTCAATTAAGTGCTCAGCTTGTGAACAATCCGCTGCGGTACCGCTTGTAATAATAATTCTGACTGGCATACCATGCGCATCCACGGCCAAATGTATCTTGGTATTGAGCCCCCTTTTGTGATCCCCATATCCTGATTACCTCCTTGA
>NZ_CAWQJR010000088.1:0-3511 GCF_963894935.1 Xenorhabdus sp. PB61.4 | reverse complement strand
GATGTAGGTCTTTATAAAAACAGGAATTATCACAAAAACACTTATCGTAATAAGTCAGGAAAATAATCCATTTATCTAAATAAAAGTAATAACAATCCAGAATAAAACTAACTCCATTAATTCAAAATAATAGAAATCAATAATAGAATCAACAAATAACATAAATTAGCTAAAATTAAAAAATGTCAGTTTGGTGATAACAATAATTATATTTTCGAAAGGCTTCGCAAAATAACAAAAGGTGACTTTTTATTATTTTTCAACAAGTCATGATGAATTTTTTTGGCTAAGGAAAGCATTATGACTCTTGCGATTATCTACACCCGAGCCACTATTGGTGTCGATTCCCCGCTTGTCACAATAGAAGCGCATATCAGTAACGGCCTACCCGGTTTAACTCTCGTTGGTTTACCCGAAACTACGGTTAAGGAGGCCAGAGATCGTGTCAGAAGTGCCTTGATCAATAGTGGTTTTACCTACCCGGCAAAAAGGATCACTGTTAATCTGGCTCCAGCAGATCTTCCCAAAGAAGGGGGAAGATATGATTTACCTATCGCCATTGCAATTCTGGCAGCTTCGGAACAGATCCCGTCAACTGAGTTAAATCATTATGAATTTTTAGGGGAGCTTGCGCTTTCAGGAGAGATACGCAGGGTTATGGGGGCAATTCCCGCCGCACTTAGTGCCAGAAATTCAGGCAGGCAGTTAATTTTATCTACAGAAAATCAGGCTGAACTGGCTATCCTATCTCAAAATGAAACGTTATTAGCCAACCAATTATTGCAAGTCTGCCACTTCCTGCGAGGTGAAAAAAACATCTTATTTTCCCCTGCTCCGATCACTCCACAAACCGAGCCACTTGTTCTGGATCTACAGGATATTATTGGACAGGAACAAGCGAAACGGGCTCTGGAGATAACAGCCGCAGGAGGTCATAATCTCCTGTTACTTGGACCTCCCGGTACAGGTAAAACCATGCTTGCCAGCCGGCTATGTGATCTACTGCCACCTCTAACGCATCAGGAAGCGTTACACGTTGCTGCAATCAATAGTCTGGCTGGTCAGTCAATTAACCCTCAAAAATGGCATATACGGCCATTTAGAGCGCCTCACCATAGCTCATCAATGGCAGCTCTTGTTGGAGGAGGCTCAATACCTAAACCCGGAGAAATATCCCTCGCCCATAATGGTGTTTTATTTCTGGATGAATTACCGGAATTTAACCGTATTGTTCTTGATGCATTACGTGAGCCATTAGAATCTGGCGAGATTGTGATATCACGAGCCAAAGCAAAAGTTTGTTTCCCTGCCCGGGTTCAATTGATCGCCGCCATGAACCCAAGCCCAACCGGATATCATCAGGGATTACATAATCGCAGCAGTCCACAGCAGGTATTACGCTACCTTGCCAAACTATCAGGTCCATTTTTAGACCGTTTTGACCTTTCTATAGACGTTCCTCTGCTTCCTCCGGGGATCCTGAGCAAGTCATCAACAAAAAATGGGGAAAGTAGCCACGAAGTTAAAAAAAGAGTAAAGAATGCCAGAAACATACAAATAGAGCGTAATGGGTATGTAAACGCCCATCTTACCCGTAAGCAAACAGAAAAGGTTTGCAAGCTAAAGATGGAAGATGCCATCTTTCTGGAAAATACTTTACTAAAATTGGGGCTATCTGTACGTGCATGGCATCGAATCCTAAAGGTTTCACGTACTATTGCAGACTTAAAAGAACAAAAGAAAATAGAAAAGCCAGATATTATGGAAGCACTCAGCTACCGGAGCATGGATAGGTTGCTTATTCAGCTACAAAATCAGGTTGGATAGTGTGGAAAAGGGGCATATTTGCCCCTCTTGATGGATCCTTCATCCCAATGATGATATTAATCATCACTATCAGTGAAATCCTCAGCAGGATCTAACTGTGGTTTTCCGCCGGAAAGGGTATGGAAACGTTTTGGACGTCTGATTTTCTCCAAATACTTAAACCATACTTTTTCCGCTATTGTTACAGGTGCGCGTTCACCACGGCAAACTGCTACAAACAGTTTTTCTTCTTCTGTTTGTGGTTCACGTTTACCAAGATCCAATTCATTGAACGCATTGCCATGACGTTCTAGCAATTGGGCCTCTTTGATGGTGAAATCACCGTGACGGGAAAATCCGCGTGGATAATGTTTATTATCAAAAAAACGATTAGTCGTGATGAAGCTTTCAGCCATCTGACACACTCCTAACTCTACTGTCATACTAATTATGGCGCGGAGTATTAGGGAGGCTTGACATTCTGTAAAACAAAATATTTAAATCATAACGACAAAAACTATTGGAGATGCATGTGGACACCGAATTACTGAAAACCTTTTTGGAAGTCAGTAAGACTCGTCACTTTGGTCGGGCAGCTGAATCACTCTATCTAACACAATCCGCCGTTAGCTTCCGGATCCGACAACTGGAGAATCAACTTGGTGCTAATTTATTCACACGACATCGCAATAATATTCGCCTGACTGCTGCGGGTGAGCGTCTGGTTCCCTATGCAGAATCGTTAATGAATACCTGGCAATTAGCGAAAAAAGAGATCAGCTATGTCTCACAACATACAGAGCTCTCTATCGGCGCTACTGCATCTCTGTGGGAAGCTTATCTAACCCCTTGGTTGAATATGTTTTATTGCGATAATCAGGGAATAAGAATCGAATCACGCGTCTCTACACGGCAGTCTCTTGTTAAACAGCTACACTCTCGTGAGTTAGATCTTTTAATCACAACAGAACCACCAAAAATGGATGAATTCCAGAGTCAGCTGATCGGGAGTATTCAGCTTGTTTTATTAACTACTCAAAATAATATTGAACAAGGTATAGAAAATTACATAAAGCTGGAATGGGGAGCAGATTTTCACCAACAAGAGCAACTGATTCTGAAAAGTGATCACCCTCCTATCATAACCACTACCTCAGCGCATATTGCCAGAGAGCTATTGGAAAGTGTCAATGCTGCAACATTTCTACCTGTTCACTGGCTTGAAGAGTATTCAAAACTTGTTGTAGCACCAGATAACGAGCAAATTAAACGGCCACTATATGCCGTGTGGTTACAGAATAGCGATCAACATACACTTATCCAACAATTATTAAAAATACCTGTTGAAAAAGCTCCAGTGACAAATTGATGACATTCAGTCTAGAGTCTTAGATCGTATAAAACTCTAAGCAAAAGAGCTGTGGAGGGATTATTAATGCAAAAAAACAAAAAGAAAAAACCCAGCTAAAATTAGCTGGGCTATTAATCTGAAAACTATAAATTATTACTTAGTTATTAACTGGCAGGGGCGGAGAGACTCGAACTCCCAACACCCGGTTTTGGAGACCGGTGCTCTACCAATTGAACTACGCCCCTAAATCGGTGGCGGTGCGGACGGGACTCGAACCCGCGACCCCCGGCGTGACAGGCCGGTATTCTAACCAACTGAACTACCGCACCACCGAATGCTGTTTCATGCTGCCTT
>NZ_CAWQJR010000087.1:0-3600 GCF_963894935.1 Xenorhabdus sp. PB61.4 | reverse complement strand
TCCCGCTGGAACAGCCAGAATCAGCTTATCGGGCTACAGACCCCGGGCGGCCAGCAGTGGGACTATCGCTACGATGCGTTCGGGCGGCGCACGGAGAAGGTGTGTGAACAGGCAGGCCAGCGCACCACCTACCTGTGGGACGGGGATGTGCCGGCGGAAATCCGCGAGTACCGGCACAACCGGTTGTACAGCATCCGACATCTGGTCTTTGACGGCTGGCAGTTGCTGGCGCAGCAAATCCAGTTCTTCACCCCCGACCCGGAAAACCGCAGTGAACTGATGGCGGGCGAGGTGCAAACGCAGTATGCCGTGTGTGCACCGACAAGCGAACCGCTGGCGCTGTTTGACCCGCAGGGTCACCGCGTCTGGCGGCGGCCGCCACAGAGCCTGTACGGGCTGCGTTTGAGTGTTCTGGGGGAAAATGCCGAGCTGAATCCGGGGCTACAATACGCCGGCCAGTGTCTGGATGAAGAAAGCGGGCTGGTCTACAATCGGTTCCGGTATTACTCGCCGGTGGCGGGGCAGTATCTGACACCCGACCCTATCGGTTTAGCCGGAGGGGAGAATCCGTATGCTTACGTTGGAAATCCGACGATTTGGATCGATCCACTAGGGCTGGCTGGATGTTGGACGGCTAAAAATGTCGTTGGAAGAAAAGTTTATCAGCGAAATGATTTATTTGACCCGCATCATATTGATGAATATGGAAGAACAAATATTCAACGAATGAAGAAAGGGCAGGCTCCCATCGGTAAAGACGGATTAGAAGTAAACCTCCATCACGTCACTCAAGATGAACCCGGTCCAATGGCTGAAATTTTGAGTAGTACTCATAGTAAGCATGATCGTAAGTTGCATATGTTCTCTAATCAGTGGGATAAAACGTGGGTTGGCCCTGATGGCATAAGGCGTAGATATAATAGTGCACCACCATCAATGAACAGGCGTCCGTTTAACCGTTGGAAGAAAAAATATTGGAAAGCAAGAGCGTTGGACTTTTTAATTCCTTAAGAGGAAGGAAGCTATGAGTTATATAGATTTAATTGAAAAGGAAATGATAGCAAGCGGGGAAGAAATTCTTTCTAGTGGCGGAGCTGATATAGATACCATTAGTAAGTTTGAGTTATTACTTGGTGTTACCTTTCCTGAGTCATATAAAATTTTCTTACAGAAATATGGAACGCTTGCTTTTGGCGGGGATAATTATTACGGAGTAACTAAAAAAGGTATAAATGGAGATCAAGCCCCATGTGTTCTGTATGTTACAAAGCAGGCTAGAGATGCAGGTGATATAGATGAAGGGATGATTAAAATAAAATCATCAGGATATGGACCTTCTTATTCTATTGATACTAATACTATAGGAAAGACAGGAGAGGCTGTTATTGTCGAAACTGAATTATCTTTCAAAAGAGATGGCGTTAAAAATATCATTGCAGATAGTTATGCTGAGTTTCTTTTAGAAGAAATAAGAGAAGCTATAGAGGATTTATAACAGCTATATGTTAATAAGTAACAAGCCAGAAAGATCTGGCTTGTTTTTTTGAACTTAACTACCACCTACTGAAGTAGGTGGGTTAGCGCACTTCGGTGCCGACGACTGAAAGTCGTCGAACCACGCACCTCGTAAACGCGCATAGGTCAAAGAATTAAAGTCAAAGTCAAAGTCAAAGTCACCGTCTAAAGACGGTGGTTTTAAACCTTTCATATGGAAAAATAAAATCTTTTATCCCGCCTGATAATCCCCAATTAGCTCTCGCATCCGCAGCTTGATCTCACTGAGCTGATTTTGCTGCTGTTGGTACTGCTGCCTGATGCTGCGGGTGTCGTCGCTGTCAGGAATAAGCACAATACAGCCGTCCATAATCTTGACGGTGAGTGTGCTGCCAATCTCAAACCCAGCCTGTTTAAGCCATCTGCCCGTTAAATTTATCGCGGGTCGGGGGTTCGGCCTGCCATTTTGCAGCACGTATCCCACGGTGTAATAACGTTCTGTTTTGGCGGCTTTATTTACCGCGCGGTTTTGCTTAGAATGCGCCTTAGCCATCATTCAACTCCTCTTTAGTTGCTTGTGGTTAGCGTTCTGACCGTGCTCCAACACGGACAGAACGCGTTAAATATTAACGTGTTATATTAATGACCTGCTTAATCTTCTCTTGCGTGATAGCCATATCCAGAAAATGGCAAATTACGTCCTGATCTTCTGCTTTTAACCCGTCAACCTGCTTACACAGCTCTTTCAGCCGCTTATTTTTAATATCAAAAACGGGGGCGGTTGTGCCTTCTTCTCCCAGCAGTAAATGGTCAATACTGACTTCCAGTAACTGTGCCAGTCTAATGATGTAATCGAACTGGGGCTTAACCTGTCCCTGCTCCCAGCGTCCCACCATACGGGGCTGGATATCCAGCAGATTCGCCAGTTCCAGTTGTGTAAGCTGTCTGGCCTTGCGTAGTGCGGCAAGGCGTTTACCAAAATCAGTCATAAATGAACAAAGCCAGTTAATGTGTTTGTTCATCATGATACGTGTCCTTTTTGAGTGTTGGGCTTGAAAGTATTATATTGACCTGTATTATATAGGTCAATAATGACCTTGGCGCATTTTAAAGGATTAAGACATGGCTCGCATTCCCGACGCAGAATTACAGCACTTAAAATCCGCCGTCTCCTTAGTGGCTGTCATTGAACAGCAGGGGCGGAAGTTGATCCCACGCGGCAAAGATATGACGGTGCTGTGCCCGTTCCATCAGGAGAAAACCCCTTCGATGGTGATCACGCCGTCGAAAAACCTCTATCACTGCTTTGGCTGCGATGCGGGCGGCTCAGTGCTCGACTGGGTGATGAAAACGGAACATTTGAGCCTGCGTCATGCCTGCGAACGGTTGCGGGCGATGCTCGGCAGCAATCCGGCGGTCGAGCCGCTGGTTGCATCGTCAGAGCTGCTGAGGGATGCGGTCGGGCAACAGGCGCTGCTGTTACGGGTGGTTGAGTTCTATCACCAGACGTTGCTGAATGCACCGGAAGCCCATCAGTACCTGAAAAAACGCCGCCTTGATCATCCTAAGCTGGTCAGCCATTTTAAGCTCGGCTTTGCCAACCGCACCCTCGGCTATCGGTTGCCGGAGAAAAAAATCAAAGCAGGTGCTGAGATCCGCGCACAACTTCAGGCCGCCGGGTTGTTGCGTGACAGCGGGCATGAACACTTCAGCGGCTCACTGGTCATTCCGGTGATCGGTCTTAATGGCGAATTACAGGAAATGTATGGCCGAAAAATCACGGATCGCCTGCGGGCAGGCACACCGCTGCATCTGTATTTACCGGGTGAGCATGGCGGTGTCTGGAATGAAGCCGGGCTGGTCGGTTCGGCCTCAGTGATCCTGTGTGAATCGCTCATCGATGCGATGTCATTCTGGTGTGCAGGGTTCCGCAATGTGACCTGTTCGTATGGGGTTCATGGTTTTACTGATGCACATCGGGCCGCCTTCCGGCAGTATAGCTAAATCAAAATAATTAGACATATTTTACATGCGTCATAAACAGTTCATCAATTGAACACCTTTCTCGTCTTCTTATCGCTTTGACTTCAGCCCATTTCGGTTCGA
>NZ_CAWQJR010000086.1:0-3602 GCF_963894935.1 Xenorhabdus sp. PB61.4 | reverse complement strand
ATGAGCATGACTCGATCCTTTTTTCTGTGATTTTGCGTTTTGGGAACAAAAATTTCGCAAATTTAGGATCGAGTTTCTTTGATACTCCTACCATTTTGACAAGCTATTTAGAGTCGTGAAAAAAACTTCAATTACCATTGTTTCGAATAATCCTCAATTCAGCTTCGAGAGGGTCGTAGCTGTCAAATAGCTTGAAGTTGAATAACGTGGTTACATACCGTGAAACAATTTGGTCTTTTTTAATCAGCCCCCGGAGGAGTTTAGGTGTGCCGGGCGGGTTTTCCCAGTAACGGGCATCCCATGAGTGATCCCGATTATCTCCTACCATAAAATAGTAGTCATCAGGTACTTCCCAGCGATTTTTAGATTTAAGGAATGGTGTACTTTTATCGATAACAAAGTTATAGGTTTTGCCGGTTCGTTCTTCGACGTCACTGAAAATCATAAGGTCGCCCAGTTCAGAAACAAATTTACCGACAGTCTTACCATTAACTGTGAATTCTTTGTTTTTATGGTATTCAACAACATCACCGGGAATACCAAGTACCCGCTTAATGTATAAGGTGCGAGGCACTGATGGTGCCTTGAAGGCTGTAATATCACCGCGCTTAATGTCACCAGAGTCCAGCAATCCACCCACACGAATGCCGACAATATAATCACCTATGTCAAGAGTCGGTTCCATTGAAGCAGAAGGGATCGTGTAAATCCCTGCTACATACCGCATAGAAAACAGATACACGGTGCAAACAGCCATTGAAACGAACACCCATTTAGCTGTTTTTTTTTCTGCAAAACATTTTTTGCCAGTAAAAGAACAAGGAGAACCAATACTACGGCCACACTGGTCATTTGTTATCTTCCTGCTTTTTTAATTTACGAGCATATAGGGTGAGGGAATTGCATAAATTCATGTACACATAAAGCACATAGCGCTGATAGATAGAACTATAAGCCACTTTAACAGGAAGTCGGATTTCGACAGGTTCATCATCTATGTTTTTAGCTTCAATAATCAGACTGGCTTAAATAAAACCATTATCAAAAACTACATTCGTTTTGAGGAGTTTATTCTCCATGACAATCTTAAAAAAACGAATGTAACTAACCCGCACATAATATGCGGCCACGATAACTGCCATGAAAACAGCAATGGCCCAGTGTATGTAGCCGCGAAAGGAAAGGAAAAACGCATAAATCACCAGTAGATCGATGAACGTGACAAGCAGCCGATTATGATAGACACGACCGGAAGAAAACATTTTTGGTAAAAAACGGGGCATAAAACCATCTCGTAAAAGAGATGGTTTACAGAATACATAGGAGGCAAAAAAACTGCGTTTTTTTCTACCTCGTTTTGTGGTCAAAAGTGCATTTTTCTCTTTAGGCTTTTCCTGTGTACGCTAGGCAGCTTGTTCTTCAAACTGCGTGACACGCTCGACAATCATATTTTTTGTACAGATTCATCAATCCGGTTCTCCGGATCATAACGATGAATAATGACTTGTATCACCGCACCAGCCTGAATCGCCTGATTTCCCGCGCATTCGATATCTAATTTCGGAATGAGCACCCGCCCCCTGTTTTGTAATGTGCCCAATTCTGGATCAGAAACCATCTTTACCGGCAGTGACGTCTGACCGGCTGCACGATCCCCTCCGTCATGGAATAACCGACATAACGGTGCTGCTTTGAGGCTGTCACGGCAAAATTCAGCATTGATATTGCTCAGCTTGGTGATGTGGTATTTAGCTTGGGGGTTATTGTATTCGTAGCTAAACGCGGGTTTAGCCCTGATAAGGTCAGCCATCGATTTTAAATGCAGTTTTCCTCTGGCCGTCCATGCCAGTGCCCCGTGATCTTTGGCAACCTGTCGGAGCAGGGGGGCAGGCTTCTGCCCCATAGCTTCTTGGTAAATTCGGCTCCTCATAACGCTAATGGAAAGGGATCAACACCCCATTAGCCTGATAAAAAATCGCCATACCCAATAGGCAATTAATGATAATGCCATGATATTGACCAGCCATAATTTACACTTCAATTTCACGGCAATAAAAAGCACAGGAATGATGAACAATACCGCGATAGGCGCAGTCACATCCCTGATATCATCCACCACCAGCGCTCTGTGAGCTTCACAGGCGTTTTTGATGTCTATCCCATCAATATAGAATTCCTCTTCAAAAGAAGAGGATAAATAAATGACTGACAGGCATAACACATAATATGCCAGATAGAGCAGGTGATTTAATTTTTTATTCATCCTTAATATTTGTGATCATATAGATAGATTTTTTCATCGCTAAAACTAGGTCGCCATAGCCATAAGAGTGGTATTTTCTGTCTGATGTTCAATCGAAGATGCAATCTAAAAGGAATAGCGGCATATCATCACTATATATGTTTCCAAACTATATTAACGGGGGTTTTTAGTAGGATTGCAATCTTTTCGATCACCAAAGATAATCCATCGTCTGTATGAATAACGTCGGTTTTTCGGGTATCAATCATCAATGCAAAACGACCAAACGCCCCCCAGTTCTGATAATCTAATTCAAGCATTGACACTTTTTGTCCACAGCATGGTGTTGACCATTTGGTATAAATTGTCTCTGTTCTCGGTGAGTTTTCCCAAATATAATCCATTTTTTCATTCCACCACTTTGTAATATCACTTTTACAGTGTGAACAGGAAGGAATGGTAAAGTTTTGCATCCCGTCAAATAGTTCTACATCTTCAGCGATATAATGTTCAACAGCAAGAACAGGTGGGATTATAGCCCATAATCGGGCATACATTTTTTTATTTTTTGTTTTTTATCTGACCTCTTTATTGTCCGAAGAAAACCCTCAGCTTTATTGATGGCTGACTTCTCAGGAATAAAACAAGGATCTTTAGGTACAAATAGCAAGTAGGAATCACTCATATCACTTCTCTTTGTAATGACCAATATAAGAATAATCAGCTAAAAGATGATATTCTCAAAGCTGATTATTTCATTAAAAATACGACATCAAGCGCAAAACCCGCCCTGACTGGCAATCAATTTTGCACCACAGGCCGTGCGCATCCCGTTTAATGCGATGGGTTTTCCCTGATGTTTTAAGTCATTGCTGCCTTCTATAATCTGAAAACCCCCTTTGCACTGGGGACAGACCACTAAATCACCTTTAGCGGCAATCGGAACCCCCAGATAAACATACCCGTCAATAGCGGTAATAACTTTACCGCCATGATCGGTTGCGTCGTTTAATCGGATAACCGCTTGACCGGCCATAGTTATAGGGGTTTGAGGGCAAGCTGTACGAAAACGTACGATAAGATAAAAATACATGTCTGAAAAATCGATTAGTAGGCAACGTTGTCCATTAAATGCAATTTTTCGATTTAAAAGACACCGTTTTGAACGGTGTTTTTCTATGTCAATTATATTTTATATATCAGATAGTTATGTCAATAACGTACGTTTTCGTTCCATTGGCCTTCAGACCCCCTTGCTGACTATTAAATCAGCAACAGCCCGACCAATCCCTTCGTTTGCACCAACTACAAGGTATGTTTTAATTGTTTCGTTACACATTGAGATAAGCCAACGTTCTAT
>NZ_CAWQJR010000085.1:0-3736 GCF_963894935.1 Xenorhabdus sp. PB61.4 | reverse complement strand
GTTAGCCTGACCAAACATTGCTGCCAGCGTCGTGCCATCGCCGACTTTGGTCATGATATTGGCATTACCGGCAAACAACCCGATGCTGGTGCCCTGACCCACATGGGTATAAATGTTAGCCTTGCCAATCATCACGGCCGCAGTCAGTTCATTACCCGCTTTGGTGAAAATATTGGCTTCCCCCACCATCGCGGCAAAGGTATTACCGTTGCCAATATGGGTCATCACATTGCCCACACCAATCATGGCGGCGAGACTATCACCATTCCCTACCTTAGTGGCAAGGTTGCCTTTCGCTACCATCAGGGCAACACTCAGTCCATCCCCTACGTGAGTGAACACATTACCCAGTGCCACCATCAGCGCCAGCGCATTGCCGTTACCCACTTTGGTAAAGACATTGCCGCCGCCGGCCATCATTGCGTATGCATTTCCCTGCCCGGTATGGGTAAAAATATTACCGAAAGCGAGCATAGCGGCAATGGTTTCCCCGTCACCCACTTTGGTAAAGACGTTGCCGACAGCCCCCATCGCGCCCAGTGTTCTGCCGTTACCCACATGGGTCAGGACATTCCCCAGACCAAACATTAAGCCGGTGGTGTCTCCGTTACCCACTTTGGTCAGAACATTGGCACCGCCCATCATGACACCGGTTGTTTCGCCATTCCCGAGATGAGTCAGTACATTGGCACCCCCTCCCATCACGGCAAAAACCCGGCCATGACCTTTGCGGGTCAGGACATTAGCGCCACCCAAAGCGATAACTCTGGTATCACCATTGTAAGATCCCACTGATGGATCATGTGCCGGGTGAGTGCTGTTGACATGCGTAATGACATTAGCAATACCAGCACCATTAAAAATCAGGTTTCCCTTTCTGTTCTTCTTAAAAATAACATTTGCCGCGCCAGCACCGCTAAATTCGGTATCACCAATTTCCGAGTTGTGCAGAATGACATTCGCAATGCCCGCTCCCTTAAAATAAACATTGCCATGAGCCACATTGGATTTAATAACATTACCGCCCCCTGCGCCTTCGAACCGGACATCACCGCTGCTGTCATCCTGTTTTTGGTCTAACAGCTCCCGCTCACTGAATTCATGCATAGAGCTAATCCGTTCAGACGTCACACGGACAGTATTTACACTGTAATTAACATGACTCAGTGTATAACTGCCCTTACCGATAACTTTATAGCCAGAACGGGTACCAATAGTTTGATTTGCCATAATCGCCGTTTGATCACCGGCTTTATACCACGGTGTAGCAATATATTTCAGTTCACCCGTTGCAGGATCATTCGCCAGTTGAACTACCACAACTTTGGTAATTCCTCCCACGAATTTGGCGTATAAATAGGTATTCGCCATTTGGTTGGATTTCACGGGTTTTACATCAAAGGTACTGCCATCCATCGAAACAGCATGCCCCCCCATCCGGGCATCTGACAGCGTAATATTTTCTGCTGCAATCTGAACACCGCCGGCATAGGTCACCCATTCATCTTCGGGTAATTCACTTTCCAGTGCATGTATCGTAAATGACTGGTGATGCTCAACTGTCAGATCTGATAATTTATATACCCCGTCAACATTAACTAGCTGGTAACCGCCAGCATCAGAGATATCCTGAGATGCCAGATTATTGAGATGATTACCTGCTTTATGCCAAGAGGTCGTATAATATTTCAGCCGGCCAGTTTTGGGGTCATTATGAATACGAACTTTATTGATTTTGGTGTATTTATCATCGATAGCAGCAAATAAAAAAGTATTTATTTCACGTGTAGATTTAATACCAACAATCTGCTGTGTTTTTTGAATCCAGCTTCCGCCCAGTGTTGCTGTCGTCAATACAATCTCTTCAGCTTTTGCATAGGTAATCCCTTCACCATTAAAGCTGTCATTTAAACCTTTACGGGTGATTTGGTTATAACCTCCGACACCCATAAAATGAATATTACCGTTGACCACATCTGAATAGAGATGGTTATAACCACCCGCACCCTTAAATGTGATATCGCCACTGTACCCGCGACGATATAAATTGTTATAAGCCGCAACACCTGAATAATGTATATTACCGGAACGGCCATCATGCTGAATAATAGCACCACCCGCTGCGCCTGCGAAAGAAATAGAGCCTTCTTCTTCTTTATTAATTTCGGCGTACCCAACGGCACCTTTTACGTTTAAGTTACCGCTGGTATCACTGATTTTCAGGTATGCTGACCCCCCCACTACAGTATCGTTACCAGCGCCGGTATAAACAGAAGCGCCAATCGAACCCAGAGTGATGTAATCATCACCACCATAAGCATGGATTTGCCCACCAAATCCAATAGCCACGATATTATTATCACCATCATCAGCGGAATAATTACCTGTAAAGAAGTATTCAACACTTCTCCAAAATGGTTTTCCCATAAATAAGTCCCGGTATAAATTTGAAAATTGAAGATCAAAAAAGCCCAGTTAAAGGAAATAACTGGGCATCAACACATAAATAGATAAAAATGAGTATCCCATGAATAAATTGAAATTTGTGATATTTAATCGAGTCAATTTATTGAATTGAGACATAGAAAAATAAATTCAAGAGTCAGACAGAAATTGTCAACTGAAAAGTATCCTATTTTTATTTTTAAAATCAATATAGTGAAATAACAAAGTCTGTTTAACCACTATACTTAGTCCCAATCCCCTCATTCAAATACAAAACAAATGGATCTAATTTATACAGGTGAAAATCCCAGCGCAGGGATTTTCACCATAACATCATTATATTATTTTACTGTCTGGAGTTTGCTCTTTACAGAAAGATTAATTATTTTTAGAGAGTATAATTATTATATTTATTTTTAGTATTACTCTTTTTTCGGGAGAAATTAAATACCGATTAGTTTGCTAATATTCTCCGAACATAAACATATTATAAAATCTAAACATATTCGTATGATTTAATGCCATTCCCCATAAGTCATTATGAAAGAATTGCAGATTATCACGCAGTAAATCATGTGGAGTTCTAGAAAGTTTTAAGTTGTTCCACACAACTTCCACATTGGTAGCATATGCTCGAGTGTATTTATCCATACTATTACTACGATCCTCGATTTCATAAAGAATTTTAGTGATATACTCAGCACCCTCACCATCCTGAGTATTCATGTTTATGAAAGGCATATATAATTTACGTACTTTCTCTATTGTAATATCTAAATGTGTTACTGAATTCAGGTTAACAAATTCTGGTCCTAGTATACTATTATTCATAGTGCTGCTTGGTTGATTTATATCAAAGCCCAACTTTGTAAAAAAACGTCTATTCACACCACGTGCACCTATATCTAAGTCAGATTCGGGTAATTTAAGTTCTAACGTAGATGCATTCCGAGGTTCTCTGACTTCTTGGATCCATCCTTTAGATACTGCCTCCTCAAAAGATTCTTGTTCACTCAGTAACTCCGTAGCGGAAATGATTCTTCCCGCTGCAACTGCCCCCTTTCCATTAAGACCAGGGCGAAAACTATTTATTAACCGTTCCCCCGCATTCAGCATACCCAGGGCCAGTTTCCCAAACAGCGATACCATACTCACCACGCCCGCTCCCATTGATATCCAGCCTAGTACTACAGTCGTGACTCATCTTGTGTCATGATGGTTATCTTCTCTATTCTACTCCCAAGAGAGGTCCTATGACTTCACCTGTCAACCCCTGGGAACAGGAGCTACT
>NZ_CAWQJR010000084.1:0-3814 GCF_963894935.1 Xenorhabdus sp. PB61.4 | reverse complement strand
ATATAAAGCTAAGGATATGAAATCGATGTTAGATAGCTTGATATCAAGTATATAGGTAGAAATTATGTATACAGGTATAGCAATATATAATTCAAACACATTACCGCCACTTATCGCTTATGAATTAGGTAGTTTGTTCTTTAGTATTTTTGAAATTCCCATTACCAGTACAGGATATTTTAAATATATAGAAAATGGTGATCATACCGGCGATCATGAACTAATAGAAGTCTCATTTCCCGAGCTGAAAGATAGAATTTTAGCTCAAGAAGCAACCTCTTTTAGAATGTATTGTGAACAAGGCGATCATAAGCCTTGGTTGTCTTCCTTTGGTTATGTAACTAATGAGTTTGGCGGTTTTTTTCATATAGATGCGCAAATCCCTAACGAAAATAGTAACAATCAAAAAATTCTTTCATTTATTAAGTTGCTAGTTGAAAAAGTGAATTTAAATTATGGTATTATCTATAATACTGATAGTGTAACAAAGGCATTTTATTATGCAGGCGGAAATAATCTTGTAAGTCTGTACTCATATGAGAATCCTACTCTTTTTAAAAAAGAGACACCGGGCAGATTTAATGGAAAAGAGCGGTATAATAATAGTATGCTAAGGATGATTTATCCTTACAACATAATAAATAATGTTCATTTTGAAACTAAAGTCGGAAATGTAAAATTGAAAAAATGGATATTAAGCGATGATAAAAATGGTTCATTAATAAAATTAAATAATGAGCTTTGGTTATGGAAGGTAGAAGATTCTGAACTTGATAAAATAAACAAAATCTGTGGAGAATCGGGAATATTAATAGGTTGGAAAACATCTCCCTCTAATAAAAAAACAAGAAAACCACCTTGATTAAATGCCGGAAGATCTTCATATTCTTCCGGTAGTTAATCTTATAGCATCATCATAAATTTGATAATTATTCTAAATTCCGCCCCTAAAAGTATCATTTTTTTCAATGATCCACTACTGTGAAAATAAGTTCCCCTCACGTATAGAAAATAAAGCATATTTCTAAAAATTCATCCAGAAGCATTACACTGTTTTCTTATTCTTTTATTTCCAAAGGTATTTTACATTTAATTCCGGTTAGTTCTGACAAATCCACATCGTCTCCTGTCGTGTGAAAGATTTCTTTACGCCTTCGATTAAACAAGTACTGGCAATGCACACACATGTCATTAACATTATTCGGATTTCTAATCGCTTTTAATGTTCTGACCGCATATTTACCGCACCGGCATCTGACGACATAGATGGAATTATTTTTCCCACCACTCCGCTGAGACCAAGGGCGAACACCCAACACGGTAAAAAAACCATATTCATAGCCTTGAACCTGTCTCAGTATGTTGATTAAATTAGGCTCCCTTTTACTTAAACGTAAATCATACGTCGTTCTATAAGGGATAAAATAGTCAGTGTGTTTTTTATTCTTCCTGCTCTTACCCTTTTCATTGGTATCGTTCGTCACTTTTTTTAATCCATTTTTCAGCTCATTAAATGCGTTCTAATTTAACTATTTTCATTATTAATTCAATAACGAAATAACTAACCTTAACATTTAAGTAAAATCAGCCAAATAGACTTTCCAATTGTAAACAATAATAAAAATACATATCCCAAGAAATACGCAGCATATGGACATAGCAGATGAGATTTATGATTAACGGTTTTTACACATTATTTTTTTTCGTAAAAATAAACATCCCCGCCGCAAGCAGCGGGGTATTCCGATATGAAATCACCCGCTTCGCATCGTTCAACTCTTATTTGCTCGTCGCAAGCGACGGGGAATTAAACCCTGAGAGATTAAATATCGTCTACTACCCTAAAGAGGATATCGATATAACATGGAAGTATATCACTTTATATATATGCCATATTGACTGAAATAACATTCAATAACTTATTGTTTTGTGATACAGGTCATAAACACTGTGTGAATTACGTGCACATAAGGCCTAAATTCAACAGTGAATGAATTAAAACATTAACCCGTCAACATAACTTATTTAAATTATCGAAATAATTATCAATAGATTAAAAAAGGAAAATATAAAATTCAGACTCAACTTAAGGAACCGCATCCTGCCCCTTAAGTTTTAAAAAGAGCATCTGATTACTTTCCTTTGGACATCATTTTCTGCATCACCATCTGCCCGAACATACCCGCAGATTGCCTGGCCTGCCCCACGCCCTGGCTCATCATTCCGGCCATATCGCCCATGCGTACACCGGCCCACGCTAATGCGCCCAGCCAGACCATCGGCAGCACAATAAACAGCGTACCCATCACCAGCCCCATGATTAAATCGTCCGAAGTGTTCTGAATGCCGGCCAGATTAAACAGGCTGTGGGTGTCTGATCCGTACAGGGCTTCCAGTAAATGGCTGTCCAGCCAGCGCGCCAGCTCCCACCAGAACGTCAGAAAATTCAGTGCGAAAATCACAAACGTCAGTGTGAAGATGGTCTTAAATTCATAGGCCGCAAACAGCACAATCAGGGGTATGAGGATATACAACGCCATCAGAATCACCGCCTGCATCATCGGCAGCGCCTGACGTACCGCATCGAACACCGGCATACTGAGTAATCCCCCCAATAAAGCCCCTGCGGAAGTGCCGATTCGATTAGCGCCATCCAACAAGGTGGGATCGGCATTGCCGCCATAGCCGGCGTAGACATAGCCCTCCTGAGAAATCGTCAGATTCACCGGGCTGACCAGACGGCGGATCACCGCTTCCTGATAAGCCTGCGTGTTTTTACCCAGTATTTTCAGTGTCGCTGACAGACGCAGCCACAACCCCGGATCGGCCTGCGCCAGTACCCGGTCTTTCAGACCGGTTTGAGCGGCGGACCACCAGGCCTGACACGTCGGGTATCCGCCCTGCCCGGTATACGGCCGCCCGTTATCCCGGCTCTCCTGCCACGGAAAATCCGCCCGGGGGAGGCGGGATTGCAGCGTCCGGTAATCCCCGGCTAAAAACGTGCGGCTACCCAGCCAGCCGGTATCATTCAGGATAATCGGATCGGTGGTGTGTTCCCGATCGCGTTGTTTCCATTGATAAAGCGCTAAGGCATAGCAATCGTGGGTAAAATCCTGTAATTCCGCCGCCAGTGCCGGGTGACTGATGCGGGTGTGCTGCACGTCAAAGCGCAGTTGCCGCAGATCCGGCCGACAGGGAATGGACGCCACCGCCGCCTGTGTCAGTCCCTTGGATAACCGGTGCACCACCGCCCACCACAGGGGCACAGCCGCGGTCTGGTTGTTCAGGCTGGACATCACCGGCGCATAGCCACTGTTATCCGGCGTTGTCGGTGTCCAGGTGCCACAGCTTTTGGCACGGGAAGTATCGTACTGAAGGGTGGTCAGGCTGACATTGACCAGCGGCACACAACAGACCACCATCACGAAGAACGCGCCGTACAGGGTGTTCTCAATCCGGGCCAGCGACTGTAACCCGGCCTGACCGTCTTCTTCGCTACACTCCCGTACTTTCAGCCAGACCGCAATCACTTTTACCACTAACGGCAGCGTAAACAGTCCGGTGGCAATCAGAATATACCACAGGCCATTGTTGATGACCCAGCCAAGTAGTGTCAGAAAATATTCCAGATAGCTGTTGGCTGTCATCGTATCTCCTCAATAGTGCCTGACAGGGCATACTCACCCAGCAGGATAAACAGCAGGGTCATGCTCCCAATGATTAGATATTGTGATAGAATCCCTGCTTTTTCTTATGGGTGAGATATGGCGAAAGTTGATGTGGTTTGTCGTTACTGTCATAAAACAGACGAGGT
>NZ_CAWQJR010000083.1:0-3863 GCF_963894935.1 Xenorhabdus sp. PB61.4 | reverse complement strand
TTATTATTGTATAATTCCCTATACATTGTTTTCATTATCAGTCATAAAATTTCATTAATTGCCATTTATTGATATTCACCGGTGTAGAATCGGTAATTGTTAATGTAGTTAGCTATATGAACGTATCCTACTTGCAAGACAAAAAATATGCTGACGGAGAGAACCTTATTTTTATTAATTCAAATTTTCCATCTTTTTAAATCTAAACTACTTTAGTTAATGCAATGCTTCTAAAACAGTTCTGTCCAAAAGTGAGTTAGCGTAACATAGGAATAATCGCCTAAGATTCAAGATTGCTTTGCTCATATTCCAATGACCAGAGCAGCAGACCGAGTGTGCTCCAATACAACTTATTCGCCCTCAATATTCTGGTAATACACCTGCTTAATATAACGTCCGCGCCCGTCACCATGCCCTAAATCCATTGAGAGCAGTGCCAGCGCTTCCCGCTCGCTGAATCCTTGCGCTATATAATGCTCCCCGGATTGCTGAGCAAAATGATAACGCATACTGTGTGGCGCTTTATTACCGCTCAGTCCTGCACGTCTGACAATATAGCGGTAACGATCGATGGCCTGCGTGATCGTCGGCTTATCAATCAGTTTACCGCCACGCCCGGTCTGCTCGCGTTCAGCATAAGCAATCGCGTGTTGCAGGGCTGCCCGATCCAGTATGACCGTCTGTCTGGGGCGTCCCCCTTTAGTACCGAACACCACCCGCACAGACGTATGCCCGTTTTCCAGTGCTTTCTTCCAGGTTGCTAACGATTTATAGGCTTCTACCGCTTCTTTGGTACGCAGTCCCAGCACATACGCCAGTTGCATCACCGCCGCGACACGCCGGTCTTTTTGTTCCACCTGCTGAAAAATGTCCCGGAATGCAGCCGGTGCCAGCGCCATTTTCGTTCCCTTGCGGCTGGTATCCGCGATACCCAATGCCCGGTTACTCAGGCGGGCATTATCGGGATCAGCCAGCTTGTGCTTTCCCGCCTGCGCTAAAATGGTTCGCAGCACCGACATTTCATTTTGCAGTGTCCGATGATTAATATTGTTGGCTTTGCGTCCAGCGATGTAGCGCTCAATATATTTCACCTTCAGGCTATCCATTTGCCGGAGTTTGATGCCATTGTCTTTCAGATAATCGAGGAACTGCCGGGCAATACGCCCACGATCCGCCACCGTAACAAAACTTCCGCCCGCCTGTCGGGCATGCGTGATAAAAACTTTTCTGAACAGCTCAACCTTTGAACGTGTCGATCCCTGCGCCATTCTCGCCTCTTCTGCTACTTTGCGTTTGTTTTATTCATTTTTAGTCGTTTTTAAAACAATTCCCTGCGTGTCGGTTCAGGTTCACCGTTCCGTGGTGCGTCAGACAATGTGTAGCAGGGCGGGATTGTGTTGAGTTATTGCAGGAGCTCGCGACGTGCTCAGCACAGCGATGACATGCTCCCCGTTCAGTGCCTGATCTCATCAGGATGAACGCCTCATTATCTTGACGTGATTCATTTCTCCTTAATTTTTACTGCATCAGCCTGCAATCAGGCAGTGGATTGAAAATCCGATAGGACAATCGTTTAACAGGGTGGTTAATAGTCTGTTTTACGTGGTTTCACTGAGTAATGCGGGATTCAAATCGGTCGTAAAGCCAGACCGGATGGGCTCTGGACGTTTGCCGCTTTGCGGCGTCACTTGGTAATCGCTGCGCTTCAACACAAGTGACGCCGCGCAGTTTTCGGGACGTTTATCGTGATGAATTGAAAATGTGAATGAATGTTGTACAGATAAAAATTGTATCGTTTGACGTAAGACAGAGCCTGTTTTGCTCTGTTGTGTGAGTAGCCGGTGATGAGTAATACCGGGAAACTTTCATCCTCAGACGGAGGGTTAGGTGTCCGAGGATATCTGCTTCCAAAAGTGCGCAGATGTACCGCATTGTAATGCTCTCCCTTGCAGGCGATAGATCATGAGTAACCGTTAAATACCTTATAGGTTAGGCTGAGTGAGGTCAAACTTTTGTCCGATATTAAGGTAGAAAAGACCGTACCATGCTTTTTCTTGATAAACATAATTCCTCGTTTGTTCATCCTCCCTTGATGCAGCTTTGTGAGATATCCTATACCCTGATTCATTCAAACCTCGGACCCGTGCACCCAGCCAAATCATCGACAACACAATAAACAATGCCTCCCTTCCCCGTCATTAAATCGTCCTCGGTATTCTGACAGCCTGCTGGATTCAACAGACTGTGGTTTTCTGAACCGTACAGGGCGGCCAGCAGAAAACTGTTTTGCCGGTGAACCACTTTCCACCAGAAGATGAGAAAATTCAGCGCAAACATCCTAACATCAGGGTGAATACAGTCTTAAATTCAGAGTCCGTCACCTGTCAGGAACACGGCTTCCTCAGACTTTAATCTCTAACGGGGATTTATATTTAATGCCGGTTAATTCTGGCAATTCGACATATTTTCCTGTCGTGAGAAAGAGGCTTCTGCGTCTCAGGTTGTACAGATGAAGACAATGCTCACACATATCAACCACATTCACCGGATTTTTGATTGCCTTGAGTGTCCTGACTGCGTATTTACCACACCGGCACCGTACAACATAGATAGCACTGTTTTTATGGTTCCCCCGTTGTGATAAAGGGCGAACACCTAATACAGTAAAAAAACCATATTCATAACCCTGAACCTGCATCAGTATGTTAATTAAATTGAGTTCTCTTTTATGTAAACTCAAATCATACGTCGTTTTGTAAGGAAGAAAATGACTGGAACGTTTTTGAATTTTCTTTTTCTTATCATTTTTATTGCTATCACTCATCACTTTTCCTGAATCTACTTGAGAATATATTAAGTTTTTTTCAATTTAATCCTTTTCATTATTAATTCAATAGCGAAGAAACTAAGATCAATAGATAGTTCAAATCCGAAGTTGTGTATTTCCATCATCATAAACGGCGAAGCCTCGATGGTTTCGACCATTGAGGCTTCTATAAATCGTCTACTACCATAAACAAGAGAGTTTATATCATAGAACATGTCAAGTATAACGCAATTAGTCTAAATCATGTTGCGTAAAGTGACATTAAGTTATTCCATTTTTTGTGATATATCTCATGAATATTAAGCCAATCAAATTCTAACGTGAAATATAAAAAGGCGGAAAGCAAATATAACCGGGCCTGAATTAATAAAATTCACAAATAAATCCAATAATACATCTTCGTTAAATAGCTTGCTAACCCGTGTCGTCAAACATATTTATCTAACCTTTATCCACTGAAAAACAAAAAATAAATAAAAATTAAAATTGAACATTAAGTTGAATTTAGCCATTTTTATTTTCATTATCATAAATAGCAAAGCCTCAAGGGCTACAACCCTTAAGGCTTCTATATTAAATATAGTCTACTCCCCTAAAGAGGATACCGATATAAACAATGATATTATAGCGCATTAAATATAAGCCACATGGAATCAAATGGCGCTCAATCATTGACGGTTTTGTGATGTGGTTCATAAGCATTGGCGTGTTTATGTGAGCATAAAATCTCAATAAAGAAGAATATTAATTAAACCCTAATTCTGTTTAAGCCATTGCTGAAATATCTTCTTCTGAGTAGAAAATTTTCAGTGATGGCTTCTTCTCTTTAAGGCTGTAAGCAATCAATCCCGTTAAAACAGTTAACAAAAACCCGGTTATACTTCGGTGACGAGAATGTTCTATTTGAGAGATGTTTTTTAACTGCCCATTAATCGGTTGAGTAGGCCGCGGGAACTGCCCCCGCAGCCTCTCGCAGAACGGTACGTGAGCCTCTCGACTCATACCGCTCCCATCAGGCAAACACACCTGTCATTCC
>NZ_CAWQJR010000082.1:0-4086 GCF_963894935.1 Xenorhabdus sp. PB61.4 | reverse complement strand
ACATAAAACAAAAAGGTAATAATATGGCTGATAGTATTAATATTGATTTCCATAGTAAAAGTATCTTTCAAGGCACCAGTACTATGATTATAGCTACTTATACTGGAGATAGTGCTTATACTGTTACTGAAAAAAATATTATTGAGTGTAAATCAACAAACCAAAACGTAGTCGTGAGTGTTTATGGGAAGCAAAATGTCGATGTTACGAGTAAAACAATCACAGCTACATTTGAGATTTATGTAAAAACTTCCACTGATAAATCGGATATTGTATTAGAATTTAAAACTGATATTGTTGGTAGCCAGGCTAAAATAGATCCTAACTATAAGCAACTGCGTGTAGAAGATATTCAGCCGTGGACTTTTGTTCCGCTAATTTCAGGTTCATATTTTCTTGAAGATTTTAGCCCGGCTGAAAAGAAACCAGAACCTGATAATCCTTTTTTGGAAATGCAACTCTCTCCTAGAGATATAGGTAATATTACATTACCATATTGCCAAATAACCCTGGATCTAGATGAGATAAACTATGCTCGTTTGTTTGATAAAAAAGGAAATGAAATTTCCCCATATAATGACAATAAATATTATTTGAATGCTGATAGTAATGGGGATATTGATGTTAAGTTCTATGCTAAAAATCTTCCTGGTGGTTATGCTAAAATAATAAACTTAAGTACAAGTCTAGGTAATTCAATTTTTGCTGGTAGCGCTATGTTGTTTATCACTAAAGATATATTACCAACTGATGGTATACATCCACCTAAAATTACGAATTTAGTCAGTGGTAAATTAACTCCTCCACGAAAAAATGATGGAGAGGATGATAGTGTTTTCCATATAGAAGTACCTGAATATGTTAATGCTAAGCCCACTGATCACATCTTTATAATGAATAATAATAAAGATGGGGATGTGGTATGTACATCTGGAAGTTATGGTTCAGAACTTGAAGCACCTTATGATTCTATTACTCAACTTGGATATAATCAATTGTACTATTATGTTAATAGTGCAGGAGTTACCTATAAATCAGGATCATTATATTTCTATCTGGCTGGAAGTAAACCGAATAAACCGCCATTTAACGGTATCTTAGATAAAGTTTCAGTTTTAGATGGAACAAGAAATCCGATTGGTGAGAATGATTATATTAATGTGGAAAATATTGCTGATGGTTTAATATGTGAAGTACCTGTTGGTGAACTAAATCAGCCACAATTAGGTGATTACATCACAGTGAATGTTAAAATAAATGGTTATGATTCTATTACAAGTAAGCCACGCCAGCCTTTTAATATGAATTTAATAACAAAACAAAAGATAAAAAGTAACGATATAACGAACCATAAAGTTGAAATACCTATTGGTAGAGGCTTTTTAGATGGTTATGCTGAAAACAGTGAAGGTGATGCAGGACATATTTATATTATTTACTATGTTACTAATAAAAATGAGAGTTCAAAGGTATGGATGAGACGTATTGACACTGTTTTACTTGGAGGCAGTAATTAAGTATTGATAACTTTCTATTAAATAAATAACCTTGATGTAGAATATTCCATCCCACGTTGTGGGATGGAATGTTAAATTGACATCACCGAAATTTTCATCTGGGAATAAAGTCCGTTTTGTTATTGATTTAATGGATTTTTACGGGGAGAGATAATGAAAAAAATTAAAATGAATCCACTTCTTAAGAAGCCTGAATTGCCTCAGAAAGAAAATGGAGTTATTGATGCCAGCCAAAAAGGAAATGATTTTATGCTGGTCATTATAGACAACTATAGCATTGAACGTCCTAAGGATACCGTGTGTGTACACGTGGGTGACATTACGACTAAGACTTTCTATGTTGAGCCTCCTATACCTGATGACATCCATGTAACAATACCATTTACTGAGATACCTGATGGTGATTATGATGTTTTTTATGTAGTAACAGATCACTATAAAAATCATTTTCCATCTGATCGAAACCATGTGAAAGTCATAAACTCCCCGTCACCAGCTAAAATAAAATCAATTTTACTGCAACCTAAAAATAGCAAGGTTACCGTTGGTTCTTTTGCAAAATTAACAGCCACAGTAGAAGTAGTAAAAGGGATAACAGCAGATGATATAGAGGTTTCTTTCAGTGCAAATAATAGAGTCATATTTGACCCACCTTCTAAGGCAACGAATACTAATGGTGAGGCTACGACGCAAGTTAGTAGCGATAAAGTTGGTTCCATCACTGTTACTGCAACTGCACTGGGAAAAAAAAGTAATACGGTAAGTATTGATTATGTTAATAACGAAGAAGAATTTTTCATCATGGGTGCTCGTTCGACTCTTTATAGTGTAACAAATGGACTTTCCGGGCCACAATGTCTGACAGCATGGGATAAAGATCATAACCCGGTTTCAGTCAATTGGTTATATATTGGCACACCCAAAACGGATAATTCTTGGCAAAAAAATTATTCTCACTATTATTATGACAGTGCACCTTATTTACCGCTAACTGCAACCTCATCAGGAAAAACAGTCACACTTAATCCACTTAATATTTTTGGTAATGGTGGAAGAAGTGATAATGTTCATTCCAATTATGACTTATACAGAAAACACCTTTTTCCTAGGCCCACGCCTCCCCTTTATTATGGGCCTCCAGAAAATTTTTCTTCTAGTTTTGCTGCATTACTCGATAATAATGACTTAGTCACTTGGGGAAATATGAACCCAACTTCTCGGGGAAGGATCGCAAATAGTGTAAAAAAAGTTGTCGCAGCAGGGTGTGGTTATCTAGCTCTAAAAAATAATGGCTCGTTATTATATTATCCAGTAGCCACAGATATGGATCTTGGCGGGCCTCCTACTGCGGATAATAATTTTGTTGATATAGGACTAGCAGGAACTTGTGCAGTTGGTCTAAAAACTGATGGAACATTCACTACTTGGGGACATATTGCTTATAGTGGCTATGATATCAATATGTCGCCAGTTGAAAATGCGCTGATTTTTGGGGATGATTGGTGTCTTTATATCATTAATACTAAAACCAAGAAGGGTATTGCCCGATTTGAATCCTCTATTCATGGTATCTTGCCAGCTGTAGAGGTAAATCCCCAATCACAAGATTTTATAAATCCTCGTGCGTTATCATTTTTGTTTGGTGGTTTTAATACAGCAGTTATTAATAGCGAGGGAGTAATGAAACATACGATTCGTCGTATTCCAGCTCCCCCTAATATTAAAAATACTATAGTGTTATCTACTGCCAGCACAAAAGTTACATGTAATAAAGATGGTCTTGTTACGGTACTGGGAGATCTAGGGTTTACAGGCAATAATAGGTCTGATGCGATTATGGTATTAAATGATGCTGGTCAGGCATTTATGCACACGACAAATAGTTACGCAATTGGCGATAATGTTGCTGATATATCATGTAATAGGGATAATGCCATACTCAGGCATCATGATGGTAATCTGACTTTGGTATCTAAAAAGAATGGAGATGATAACTCACCAATAATTAAAAATATTGATGGTCTTGATAAAAATAAAAAAGTTGTTCAAGTAACCTGTACGGCTGAGGCATTCGCGGCATTGTATATGGATGGTACGGTCTACGCTTGGGGTGATAAGGATTATGGTGGCTTTATTGATAAAAAAATCCAGTCTCAACTATATAATGTCAGAGCTATTTATGCTACAGGAAAAGCCTTTTCTGCTTTGACATCAGATAATCGAGTTATAACTTGGGGTAATGAATTTGTCACTGAACATAATGATATTATAGAAAATTATATTAATGGAAATATCAGTTATTATGCCTCAGCGGAATAACCAAATATGGGCGGGTATATCAAATTAATCAGAGAGTTGTTTATGTAAAATAATATTTTAATCTATCAGGGTTTAATTCCCCACCGTTTGCAACGAGTAAAAAAGAGTTGAATGATGCGAAGTGGATTATTTCATGTCTGAATATCCCGTTGCTTGTGGTGAGGGATGTTTATTAATGTTTCATAGAGAAAATGAATATCATGGTAAACCGATTAAATAATTTCTTTCAAAAATATTAAGTTAAAAATGG
>NZ_CAWQJR010000081.1:0-4291 GCF_963894935.1 Xenorhabdus sp. PB61.4 | reverse complement strand
AATTATTAATAAAACCATTTCAGAGAAATCATGCAATATAGGATATATTTGGATTTTAGCAACACCAAAAGAAAAATCCATATTCATCATGGATTTTTATATATTACAGAAATATAGAAATAAAAAACTTGGTTTTGAATCACTGCAGAAATTGATGTCGGTTCTTGAAGTATCTGGTATTAAATCGATCAATCTGCGAGTCGCACCTGATAATATGGCCGCAATTCGGTTATATGAAAAAATTGGATTTTATGCTACAGGTATCAATATGTCTCTAAAAAACAACTCGAAGGATTATAATAATGATACTTCAGAGAAATGAAGATATTAATAGTGAATATATTTCCTGAAATTAGATGGTTTTATTAATGGCACAGTGTTTATGTTAAAAACGGAGAGCATGAATCGAGGAGGATCTATAAAGCTAAAGACCACGAGAGCATTAATACTGATATGCAAGTCGCTGATAGTATCACGGATACCCAGATTGTTTCAGCGACTTGTTCTTTAATTCCGGCTTGACAGGCTCGATAAGAATAATCAAGCTGAAAAGTACGGTTACAGCATAAACAACGATAGCGCTGGTGACCACTCTTGCTGATACCGTGTTTTTTAACGTCCTTTGTTTGCGTTTGGTGATAAAACCAACATATTACTTCCACTGTGGCCATGTATATTATTTTGCAAAGATAAGCATAATAGATAAAGAACAATACTCTGAATACGAAACTTTTTTCAGGAACAGGATGAATCCGACGAGTACACGAAGAGTGAAATATTTGGTGTGGCATCAATAATTTTACCGATGTATTAATACCAAGTTTATATTAAAATATTAGATTTAATTAATTTCACTATTTTAACTGTGATTAATATCACAATAAAGAGATAAATAATAAGTTATAGAATGATGAGAGTATAATTATTATAATCTGATAAATCTGAAATTTAATAAAACGCAAAAAAGATGATTTTATTGCTATAGAAAAAAATTATGTATATAACCAAGCAAGGAGATAATGATGAAAGCAGTTATTTTCGATATGGATGGTGTACTGATTAACTCTGAACCGCTATGGAAAAAATCTGGCATGCTAGTTTTAAATCATTATGGTGTTCCAGTCACCTATGATGAAATGTTTAATATGACAGGGATACCCGTACCAGGTATGGTAGATAAAGCCTGCCAGCTTTATAATAAAAATGATTTAAATAAATCTGAAATTGTAAAAGAGTTTTTCAACAAAGGGATTGAATTAATTCTTACAGAAAAACCAATTATGGATGGTGTAGTAGAATGCTTGGAACGATTAGCGCAAAAAAATATTAAGATTGGTATTGCCTCTGCTTCTCCGTTATCCCTCCTGTTAAATATAGTCGAACAATGTGATATCGCTAAATATTTTGACTATATCTCCTCAGCAGACGATATGCCATATAATAAACCCCACCCAATGGTCTATCTCAATGCTGCGGAAAAATTGAATGTTTCACCTACAGAATGTATAGGAATAGAAGATTCAAAAACCGGTATGATTGCAGTTAAAGCAGCCTCTATGAAGTGCGTTGTTATACCAAATAGCATTGAATACAATCACTCATACTGGGATGTTGCCGACTGGAAAATAAAAAATATGTCTGAATTGAAAAATATAATCTAACTACCCAGAACTAAACACAGCCATCATTATTTCATGTGTATAGATAGTTTCATTTTTTCAAATTATCTTAATATTATCAATATGAACTTTTTCCCATTATATATACCCAATATTTAATAGCAACAAATCGGCGTCAGGTAACTATCTGACGCCGATGATAATTTATTTCAACTTTTTGAGTGAACAGCATTAAGGCGGATCTCCAGCTTATCCAAAGCCTGTGTTGCCAGCCGGATACTTCCAAGGGCACAGATATCCTGTACTTCCCGCTCTATCTCTTCAGGGGATAAAACACCTGTACAAAGTGTGTACACAATGCGAGTAATAAAGAGCTGATGTAACTCGTTCATCGGCATGTCGAGCTGTTTAGGATCAAGCTCAGGAGCCTGTACACTGAGTGGTATGTCTTTGCGGAGATGCTCAGCCTGAAATACCGATTCAAAACTGGCAGCTGCCCGTATGCGATCACCTAACCACCAATTCGATGCCGGTATTCCCTGCCATTGCAACAAGGTTGAAAGAAATGATGTGGCATCGTATTGGCGTCCTTCTTGCGCTGAACGAAAGACCGTCGAATTCTCTATCCAGGGTGAAATGAGCACCGTCGGGACACGTACCCCAAGCAAATCAAAGCCAAAACCTCCCTCAGTATCATTACGATAAGCATTGTTGGTATAAGGAGGCGGAACGTGATCATAGATGCCACCGTGCTCATCGAAAGTGATTATCAGCAGTGTCTGATCGAAGTCAGGCCCCTGACGTAAAGCATTGTAGATGTCCGCCACCATTTTTAATCCGGGAGCCATATCTGAAGGAGGATGACAAGAGTTAGGAACCATGCCTGATGAATTTCCAACCCATGCAGGTTCAATAAAACTGAACGCTGGCAATGTACCTGCTTTGGCTGATGATATGAATTCGCTGATATCCGTGTTGTAATGGTCGGTTTTTTGATCGACTTCGTCAATATGTCCCTTTAAAAACAATTGGTTGGTATATTGCAGTTTTCCCCACGTAGCGTGGTAATAAAGTTTCCAGTCCTTAATACCGTGAGCCCATAACACATCCCAGACTGAGGGGCGACGAGGAGACTTAGGCCACGAAATATAGATTTCTCCGGAATCAAAATTCTCCGTTTTGCAGAAAGATGATCCTGTTAGCGAAAAAGCCCGATTCGGGTCAGTAGGGCCAGGCAAAGAGCAGAACCAGGTATCGGAAACCGCATATTGCTTCGCCAACAGACTCAGTGGTTCCAGCATACTAGGATCGTAATAATCCATGACTTCATTAGGCGATTTTCCACTGAAGCTATAGCTCTTGACGAAACCTTTCATTTCTGGAATACGCCCAGCACCGGGCTCAGCTCCATCAAATAATTGTTGAATAATACCTGAATATGTATGATCGGGATCACTTCTTGGGTAGTCCACACTGTGTACGGAGAATTTGGTTTGATAGTAGCGGTGACCATTTTTATCCGCATTCCAGTTCGTATTACTGGCTCCATCAAAAGGCTTATCAGACCCAATAAATTTCCCGACTTTACCCTCGGTATAAAGATCACCAAACATATGGTCTAAGGAGCGATTTTCCAGCATCAGATAGACCACTTTTTTGATCCGTTGCCGCATCCAGGGAATTGTTCCCGGACCATCTTCTCCGCCCTGTACTCCTGTTGGCAATTCTAATGGGACAAGGGGAGTCATACCGAATAGGACGGTGTCAGCAGGTAAGGCACTCTTCCAGACGGTGATCGTTTTTGAGGGTAGAACCGGATGTGCCAGCGTTGGATCAACAGACCACAAGGTAATATCACGAGAATCAGGGTTCCAGCCGACAACTCTGTCACCCAACGTGCAAAGTTTCGTGCTCGGAGCAATTGTCCACTGCATACCGGGAATTTGTGGTTCAGGCAGAATATCAGAGGCACTTCCACCGTCAAACATCCACGTCCGGCACTGACCATTACTTCTATCCCGGCTGACGACATAACCTGCAACAGGTATTAAATCCGCATTCGTGATTGTTTGCCAGTGTCCGGTAATATTTTGTGGACTATCAGCAGTAAGCATCAATGTACTGCTGAATGGATCGAAACGCCGACATTGATAGGCACCGGTGTCTGGTTTGTATAACAGCAAATAATTACCTAAAGGAATAATTTCTGTCGAAGGATCCAGCTCAGCACTCAGGTCTCCTTGTGCCATCAGAGACGGCAGAAAATCCGCCTGAGCGATATCGACTTGCCACAAACGGAACTGGCTGGATGCGATTTCCCTGTCGATAACATAGTTACCAATGGGAATAAGTTGATGCCCTGATTTCACTGTCTGCCAATTGCCTGACTTAACTAAATGAAGCTCAGCAGTATCAGAGTCAATAAACTGGTAAAGATTCCAGTCACCGGTTGAGGGTGTCCATTGGACAAGGAATTCATATGTAAGTGACATTGAACTTTCTCTCTATTGTGTGTTAGTCAGGTAATAGCATCTTTTGTTTAAGATATTTGATGCTATTTAAAATGATTTTTAATAAAAATTTTCATTCAATTTATTGTTTTTAAAAATGTAATTTAAGGTCGTTAGCCAAAAATTATTAATAATGGAAAATTAATTTGTTTAAATTAAAAG
>NZ_CAWQJR010000080.1:0-4319 GCF_963894935.1 Xenorhabdus sp. PB61.4 | reverse complement strand
CATATATACTATGCTCTGATGCAGTAAATCACTATCAACAACCTGTGACAACTTTAATTGATGCCAGAATACCAACAGTTTCGCTACAGACTGATAAAAATCCTTTAATAAAAAATCTGTTTAATAAAGGGATCCTCTCTCCCTTCGTAAATCACGGTGATAATAATTTAACCTTTGTTACTGGAGGTGTTAATGTCACAACCTCACCATTTCACCCTATTGGTGCCGATAATGAGATTCATCGTAATTTGTTTGTATTAGGCATTCCAACAGAGCATACCCGTTGGTTTATGCAATCAGGTAGTAGTCGCCCATCTCATTGGATCGATTTTATGATTGATGCTGATTCAATTGCAAATTCTGCTTTAGAAATAATCGATTAATTATAAATAAGAGTTAAATTTTATCTTTTATTAATGGTAACATTAAGGCATAAATATGTTCGAAGCTCACGAAAAAACTGTATTTGATCCTATCTCTATTGTTTCCGCTCAATTTCTGGCCGACTCTCGCCCTGAAAAATTAAATTTATGTATAGGTTATTTTGAGAGTGAAATTACAAAAAATACTGGATTTACTGTATTAGGGAAAACAAGAAAAAATAAATCAAAAGTAGGTTTTAATATCCTTGGGGAAGAATCTTTTAGAGAAGCCATTAAATCATTATTAAAAACTCAAGCATCACAAGCATATAACTTCTCAGTTGTCCAAACTATTGGTGCATCAGGCGGATTATGGCTTATATTTACACTTTTTCAACGATTTACTCATAGTAACCGTGTATGGTTTAGTACACCTACATGGAGTAATCACCTTGAAATTGCAAAGAATACAAATCTTGAAATATCTCGATATAGATATCAGTTAGATAATCATGGTGAGTTAGAAATGGATAAACTGATACAAGATATTAGCACAATAAAATGTGGTGATATTCTAGTTTTACAAGGTTGTTGTCACAATCCCCTAGGTGTTGATCTAGATATTAAGCAATGGAAAGAATTAGCTAAACATGTTAAACATCTCGGAGCACATTTGGTTATTGATTTTGCTTATTTTGGACTAAAAAATGGTATTGAAAAAGATAAGTCTATCTTTTTGCCATTATTTAACGAATTAGAACACTTCTTCGTCGTTAATTCTTTTTCTAAAAACATGGGATTATATGGTGAAAGAATAGGTGCGTTGTCCTTTTTTTCCCGTTCAAATAAATATCGAGAACAATTTGAATTATTAACAAAAAAAATAGTTCGTTCTACTTATTCAATGCCTCCACAAAAATTAGCACAAGAAATTTCTGAAGTTATATCATCAAATGATTTATCTCAATTATGGCATAAAGAAATTTCTGTACTCAGAGAAACTCTTTTAAAAAGGAAAAACTCACTATTAGATGTATTAAAACGTTATGAACTTTTTCACATAGTCACTAATCCTAAAAGTCATGGAATGTTCTTAAATTTAAATCTTACGGAGGAGGAAATAAATACACTAGCGAAAGAATTCGGAATATACATTTTACCAAACGGAAGACTTAGTTTAGCAAGCCTTCAACTAAAAGATATAAACCAGCTTGTAGAAGCTATCCATATAATCAAAAAATAAATATCGGGTTTAATAATGTATACTAATATGTTATCTGGAAAAAGTGATCCAATTTTTGCTCTTAATGAAATGTTTCGTCATGACAAAAGATCAAACAAAATAGATCTTGGAGTCGGTGTATTTAAAAATGACCACGATATAACTCCATTAATGAAAGCTGTTGAATTAGCAGAAAAAAAAGTTATACAAAATCAAAATACAAAAGTCTATCAAGGCCTTAATGGTAACGAAGAGTTCAATCAGGCAATAATCAAATTACTTATAAAAAAATCATCAGTCAGATTGCGCTCAGCAATTATACAAACGACAGGTGGAAGTGGTGCACTCAGACTTATTTCAGATTATATCTACTCAATAAACCCTTCCACTACAGTATGGATTAGCAATCCTAGTTATGCCAATCACTATCCTATTTTGAATGATGCAGGGTTGAAAGTAACTCACTATAACTATATTAATACTGAAACAAAAATGGCTGATGTTGATGCCATTATTTCTTCACTTATGTTAGCAAAACGAGGAGATATTATTTTATTACATGGCTGTTGTCATAATCCTACAGGCGCGGATTTAAGCATAAAACAGTGGTCAATTTTATCTGATTTTATGATTCGTAAGGGATTAATCCCATTCATTGATATTGCGTATCAGGGGTTAGGTGATGGATTAGAGGAGGACGCTGCTGGATTGAATATTATACTCAACCAATTTGACGAAGTTTTTATAACAACTTCTTGCTCTAAAAACTTTGGCTTATATGCTGAGCGAATTGGTGCTGCAATTATCGTTTGTAAACATTATTATTCTGTTCAATATGTTAGAAAACATATGACAAACTTAGTATTAAATTCTTATGCTATGCCTCCAAATCATGGTGCCAAAATAGTATCCCTGATTCTTAATGATTATTCATTAAGAAAATTATGGGAGTCAGAATTGAGCGAAATGAGAAAAAGAATTAAAGAAAACAGAGTGTTATTTCATAACTCATTAGCAACAACCAGGTATTCTGACGACATATCTTTTATATTGAAACATAAAGGAATGTTTTCATCTTTTGGATGGAAAGATCATGTCATTGATATATTAAGAGAAGAACATTGCATTTATATTGTGAAAGGTGGAAGAGTCAATTTTGCTGCCATGTCGAAAAGTAAAATAGAAAGAATTACCTCATGTATTTATTCTTCTCATCAAGGTTTTAATTATTTAAAATACTAACGTTATTAACACAGAAGTATTTATACATGCAATAAATAAACATTGCAGAAAAAGAATAATATGGTAAAAGGTGTGCAAAAATCAATGCTGAATCGAAGTTTAAAAAACAGACACATACAACTTATTGCACTTGGTGGCTCCATAGGAACAGGTTTATTCTTAGGCGTTGGACAAACTATCAAGATAGCAGGGCCTGCTGTATTATTAGGATACGCTATTGCAGGTTTTTTTGCCTTTATCATCATGCGGCAGTTAGGCGAAATGATTGTTGCAGAGCCAGTCGCGGGATCATTTAGTTACTTTGCAAATAAATATTGGGGTAATTTTGCTGGTTTTTTATCTGGTTGGAATTATTGGATTATGTTTATACTTGTCGGTATGACTGAATTAACAGCTATAGGAATATACATTCAATATTGGTGGCCAGATTTACCAACCTGGGTTCCTGCCGCAATCGCCTTTTTTTTTATTAATCTTATTAATATTGCAAATGTTCGTCTATATGGTGAGATGGAATGTTGGTTCTCACTCATCAAAATTTTTGCAATTGTCTGTGTGATACTATTCGGATTATATTTATTAATAAGCGAAAAAGGAGAAAATCAAACAATATTGGCGAACTTGTGGCAACATGGTGGTTTTATGCCAAATGGATTTAGTGGATTGTTTATGTCAATGGCTATTATCATGTTTTCATTTGGCGGATTAGAAGGAATAGGGGTCACAGCAGCTGAAGCCCAAAATCCACAAATCACCATACCTAAAGCAATCAAACAAATTATTTATCGCATTATTTTATTTTATATCTTATCACTATTCATACTTCTCTCATTATATCCATGGAAAAATATCATAGATGGAGTTAGCCCATTTGTTCTTATTTTTTACGATCTGAATAGTTTCTGGATATCAAATATATTAAATATCGTTGTATTAATCGCTGCTTTATCAGTTTATAACAACGGTGTATATTGTAATAGTAGGATATTGTATGGATTAGCAAAACAAGGTAATGCGCCTAAATTATTTTCCAAAACAAATAGATACAACTCCCCTATTATATCAATAGCATTCTCTGCATTAATAACATCCATAGGAATTTTACTTAATTATATTCTACCTAATACAGCATTTGAAATCCTGATGTCATTAGTCGTAACAACATTAGTTATTAATTGGTTCATGATCTGTATTTCACACCTGAAATTTAGAAAAATTAAAAATGAAGAAAGAATTAAGTCAAAATTCAAATCAATTTGGTATCCGTTTGACAACTATTTATGTTTAATTTTTTTATCATTAATTTTATTTATCATCATAATGACCGATGAAATCCGAATTTCTGTTATTATTATGCCATTATGGATTGGTATACTATGGGGATGTTTTATTTTTTTAAAAAAAATTCATATAAGAAATAAGAAATAAGAAATAAGAAATAAGAAATAAGAAATAAGAAATTTAGTAATAACGTTAATCTATAATTATAGTAT
>NZ_CAWQJR010000079.1:0-53817 GCF_963894935.1 Xenorhabdus sp. PB61.4 | reverse complement strand
CAGCTCAGTAGCCAGGGCTTGTAACTGTTTCTCGTCCATCTTTTCACCTGTTTTAGTTGATAAATTAAACATATCAAAAACAGGCAATTACACAAATTTAGAAACAGGGTCTTTACACTCACATCAATCTCAAGGCATAGATTAACATCAGTTTCAAACCCTCTTTCCTTCAGCTCAAGTGCAGATGAACAGTTATAAAGTGATGCTAAACCATGCTGCTGTTGTTGTTTATAGACAGCAACGGCAGCGTATGCTTCAGGGGATAATTTACGATCGCCAAGAGACGCAATAATTCCACCAGCAGCAACATAGTCTTCAATAGAAAAACGGATACTCCCATCAGGCCAACGCTCTCCGCTCGGGATAACGAGAATACGCTTAAAATCCTCACAAGCTCTTGCACACGCAGTTATGTTTCTGAAGCAACCGCTAAAAACCGTCACACCATAATCTTTTGCTTTGAATGAAATTGATGAACCATTAGGTGATGGTAGAACCAGTTTAGTACCTTCAGGAATTGCCTGAAGAGAAGCTGGTGAAAGGCTGAATTGACTGTCAGCACATTTTCTGTTGAAGCTGGCAGACAGTGCCCCTAAATTTCTCGCATATTGAATAGCTGTCTCGTCTTTCCACGAGTAAGGATAAACATAAGCATTATTATCACTCGCTATACTGACACAGGTTGAGAAAGACATAACATCAACAATAACCACACAATCAACATATTGCGCCAGATTTTCAGCGGCGTGTAATCCCCATTCCAGACGTACTTCAAATTGACTCTGACAATACCAGCTCATATGTTTTCCTAAAGTTTATAAGATTATCAATAATCAGGTAGTCGTATACTTCCAATATGGAGGTGTTCAAAATTTATCGAGAAAGACATCCGCATATGTTCGTATGGGACGCATTGCCGTTAATGAAAGCGTAACCTTTCACGGTTGATAAGTAAGGTGTATATATGTGCCATGGGGACCGGATTCTCCATGGCGATGATTAACCTTACTACTACAGATTTTTTATGGCTCATTCTCCCAATAATCAACACACTCGCTCATAAAATTCATGGCACGGAATTTCTTCATCCCATCTACATCAGATTTGGCTAAGTATTTATTTGAATCGGGGTATTCGCAGATTTCGGGGCTTTCCATTGTACTGATGGAAACATAACGCAGCATTTCATTGGATGTATTAATAATATGATGCGGATACTTATCTCCCGGAGGGATGCAGATAACATCTCCTTCTTTTATCGGTATCATGTCACCAGCAATACGAAGTGTTCCAGAACCTTTGATAACAATGAACATTTCTTCTTGTGAATAATGAAAGTGATATGGCACCGCGCGTTTTCCGGGAGGAACGCAGTCAACAGAAGCACCCAGTTTAGAAGCCTGAGTCCCCTCTGTGAGAGAGCCTCCATGAGATGCATACAATGGAGAACGTTCAAAATTATCCAGCTCAATTTCATTTATATTTCTAATTATAAAATCTTTCTTTGGATTATTATCTGTCACTCGCTTTTCTCCGAAATATAGCTACATTACTATTCTCTTTTACTGTTTATTTAAGGTAGGTTGATTAACGTAACATGTTGCATTTATGAGTTATTACTTCTGATGCATTTTCGTCTTCTTCCTATGGTTCACTACACGCTGTTGTCGGCTAACATTATGCGGTTCTCTGACTTTCATTTTCCCACTACCGGGAGGTAATGCTCTATCAATAGTCAGTTCCGCACCTGCTTTTGTCAGGTTTTCTTGTAGTTGATGGTGTTGCTGACACCAGATAGCATCGATATCCTGATCACGTGTAGTATCTCTTTCTTCTGAAAATGCGACTGTCCTGACCTGAAAACGAGTACTTTCTTCACCACCAGCACCAAGTTCTAAACCATAATCCGGTGTTAACGGATGCGAGATAACCACCTGACCATCAGTTAACCATGCATTAACCTCATTTTCATTTATCTGATACCCCAGCTCGCGTAACCCTGCCAGAACAACATTACGACGTTCAGCTGCGGTAATACGTTGTTCTATCCGAATAATGGCATCATTTACCAATGCAAGATGATCTGTTATTTCAGCAAGTGAACCTTGCTGTACTAGATTGCCTGCTTCACGAGCAATAATCACGGCCTCTTCATCTTCCAGACTTTCCAGTTCAGCAATAGTGACAGCCAGTTGAACGCGAAGGTTCTGCAAATGTTGTATCTGTCTGATTTCGGTTGCCAGTTCAAAAATCAGGGAATCGGTTTTGAGTTGTTTTTGCGCTTTATCATTGAGTAATAAAATCTTCTGGTATTGGGTCTGATATAGTGAAAGATCCTGCTGGTTATCAAGAATACCCAATCTAATTATCATAGCTTCTATCTGCTCAAACTGAGCTGTTGTTTGAGCAGATATTGGTGCCTGATAAAGTGAATCACTCGTTGACTCTGTATCATTCTGCAATGAATGAATTAATGCCATATCTAATGACGGTTGACTGTCCGGTAATTTATCGTCAAGAAGGTCAGTTACAAATTTCAGATTCTTACTACGATGATAACTTGTCCGTACTTCCTTCTCCTGTTCTTCCAGTAATTCAGCCTCAAGTAGAGCTATTTCACCCTGAATATCCTGCGTAAATTTCTCAATATTATTTTGCAAATTATCCATTTCATTGGGTGACAGAGTAGTACCCTTTTCCATCCGCATACTTAATGACTGAAATACCTGAGAAAATGGTTTATTTCGTGCCTCATCAATATGGGAAAGTGACTGACTGATTTGCTCCAAGCGTTGATAATATTTCTTTAATCGAGCAAGTGAACGCTGACAAGCAATAAAGTGTTGTTTTCTGACCTTTATTCTGTGCAAAGATGAACTCATAACAATACCTATCGTTATTTATAAATATTCATATGCTGGGCTGAGAAAGCCTGTGTAATTGCTGTAACCAATTTCCGTTGTGCTATATCCGGCTGATGGAACCATTCCACAATAGAGATACGGTAGCAGGCCGGTACAACGTTCTTTAATACGGTTGGACGCCATACTTCCCGCGCCCTTGCCTGTTGTAATAACGAGTGATTCGGCATATCACATTCCAGACCAATGATATATTTTCCACTTTGTGTATCTTCAATAATGCAATCAAAATAGAACACTCCGGCTTGCTGCACGTTAGCTATTTGCCATCCTTGATTCTGTACAAAATCTATTACGGACTGCACAAAGCCATCACTCATCTGGTTGTGGTCATTAAATCCTGTATCAGTAAGACACATTTTATTAAGTAATGCCTGATTTTGTTCATTTTGTCCGATAGACAAGTTACGGGAGAAAATTAGATATCCCTGCAAGAAATCCCGGGGGATTTCAGGTTTGCGATAGGTTGCAAACAAATCGGATATTTCATCCAGTGGCATAGATGAGAAAATAACCACTTGTTTTCTGGCTCGGGTAATTGCCACATTTAGCCTGCGTTCACCACCTGTTTGTCCTAATACACCAAAATTACGCCGAAAAGTACCTTGTTTATTACGCCCAAATGTTGTGGAAAATAAAATCACATCCCTCTCATCGCCCTGTACGTTTTCAACATTTTTCACAAACAGAGACATATCTTCACCCTGTTCCTGCCGTTGCATTTCCTGTATATAAGCCTGACAAAAATCTGTATCTGTTTCAGTCAGCTCTATCAGTAACTGATGTATTAACTGGGCTTGTTTTTGATTAAAGGTGACAATTCCGACAGACGGTCGGCTTTCAGATGGTATCCGCCATATTTCAGCCAGACGTATTATGATGGCTTTTGCTTCTTCAGGATTGGTCTGATTATGGTATGTTCCATTGACCATCTCCAGTGACAGCGGTTTTATCTTGCTGAGCACTGTTTCTGAATGTTGTGCCGGAATATTCAGGCGTTTTTCATAAAAAGCATGGTTGGAGAAATTAATTAAATCGCGGTAAGCAGAACGATAATGGATGTCGAGTGTATAAACCGGTAGTACAGTTCGTGCCAGATGCAATAAATCCGGGCACTCAACAAGTTGTCGATAATCCCATTTGTTATCACTCTTTTCCTGCTGCTGTTCTGGAGAATCATTGTCCTCCCCGTCTTCCAGATCATTATTTATTGAACCACTAAAAAAACTGGAAGGCGGCATCTGTTTATCATCGCCACTAACTATCATTTGCTTACTACGATACAGCGTTGGTAGCGCATACTCTATCGGCATTTGTGATGCCTCATCATAAATAACCGTATCAAAAAAACCGGGTCTGAGTGGTAAAATCTGGCTGGCAATATCCGGAGTCATCAGCCATATCGGGCGAAGACGCATCAAACCAAGTGCTTCTCCCTCTTCGATAAACTCTCGTAATCTTCTGGCTCGTTTTCCGGTTAAGCGGGTAATTTCTTCCCACACACTTCGTGGACTGATTTGCTGATACTCTAGCCCTTTATTGAGTGACTCACGGTTTAGCGTCTGAAACTCTGCTAATTCTTTTTCCAGTTGCTGTGAGTTGTTATTCAGAACATCAGCCTCAGTAGATAAAACCGGCGTTCTGCTCTCAAATAATGTTTTCAGGGCCAGGTAATAGTGGTGTTTAAGTGTTTGTTCAATTTTATGACGGAGCTCTGTGTCGCTGAACTGAGAAAATGCCTCAACATGAGGGTGTAAGAGCGCGAAAATCTCCCGATGAATTTCACCGAAATCAGCAGAAAGTACACTGTATTCCAGATAAGGTTTTAATGTCGGCAAGGCAGCCTCTAACGCAATAAGATAGTGATTAATGGATGCTTGGTGTTCAATCGCGCTGGAAAAGCATTGTTGTGTCTGACTGGTCAGATATGGTTCCAACAAACCAAGAGCATGACGACTTTTTTCCTTTGTCTGAGCACGTGTAATTGCGGCTTCAATCTCAGAACTCTGCTGTAAAAAACCGAGCTGCTCTCGATCACATATCGCACCGAATAAATGAACAGGTTGCGGATAATTAACCACCCATTGCGCCAATTCAGCAATCTGACGAAGAGTTTCAGTTGTATTTATCGACTGCTGAAGTAATAAAAAGATATCAGAATCAGAAAGCGCTTCTAATTCAAGTTGTAGATGTAACTGGTTCAGTTCATCACGAATAAGGCGCTTAGCCTGTTCAGCCTTAATGGAATGATAAAGTGCAATATACTGTGCCGGATTATTTTCAATCCCATTAGTGGCAGTAAATAAGTTAAGTTTGCGCTGACGGACATAATAAAACGGATTCAGGTGCAACCAGAATGAAGTCATTTCTCTCTCTTTTAGCGCCAGTGACAACTGCATCAGCAGCTGGCTTTCACTTTGTGCCAAAAGATTAAAGAAACGAGGGTCGCACAATGAGATATCTATCTGCTGTAGCTGCGCTATCAGAACTTCCAACTGACTAATAATCTGCTGGCCACGTAACCGCGGTCCTTTTTCATCGCAAAATAACGGCAGCCAGCGGGAAAACTGCTGCCACTTCAGAGCGGATAACAAAGAGAAAGCTGTTTTACAGGCATCCAAGGCAGCCTGATGATCAGCTAGTTTATCAATGGTTATCTGTGTATGAGGGAGTGTCAGTGTTTGTTCTCGTGCCGTTTCGGTCTGTATAAATCCGGCTAAAACCCGGTTAAATTGCTGAAGGCTATGCTCATCCGAAGAGAAATAACATAATTGTGAAAATGGACTGTTTTCATAATTTGCAGCCAGCCAGAGCGGAGCAGCTTGAACGATATCATCAATAATTTTAGCTATTTCAATTGGCTCTGATGAACGGAAACACAGCCGTAGTTTTGGTAAAAGCTGCGGTAAATCGAGAGAAACTGATGCTTTATCATGCCTATCGCGCAAGGCAATCAGGGATGCCAACAATTGACGATAAGAACATTCTGCTGCCTCATGATGCTGGTACAATCCGTTGTAATAGTTATCTAACTGAGTTTCATGTGTATTTATACTTTTAGCAATAAGACCGCGTTTATACTCCCAGTTTGTTATTTGATCGCCGGTTTTCTTTAGCATAAACAGAGAATCTATCTGTTCACGTACTGATTGAATAACATCACGCCCTTTCTGCGCCTGACGTACATACACAATACGATTAATTAGGCCGCAGGCTATCAAACGTTTATACACGACTTCCAACGCTGCTGGTTTCTGACAAATCACCAGTACCGTTTTCTGTTGACCGATAGTATCCGCAATCAAATTTACGATAGTCTGACTTTTCCCCGTTCCCGGTGGTCCTTCAACCAATAACCCTCTGTTCTGCCGCGCTGCCGATATAACGGCTTCCTGTGAGGGATCTGTTGCACTAACAAAATAACGTTCTGCTGCTTTCAGTGGAAAAGGTTCTGATATTTCAGCCTCCACCAGCCCCAATGCTTTTTCCAGCGCTGTGTTCTCAATCGGCAATCCGGCTATTTGTTGTAGATCTTCACCGATGGCCTGTCCGATAAACGACGCATGGAACAAAACAGCTGAGCAACATAATGATGCACTGTTTTCCGCTATTTCCGCATCTGATGGTAGTGCGGATAAGTCCCTTACTGATACCGGCATGATAGTAGAGAGCTTCTCCATGATCCCATCAACGGTCAAACCAGCATATCCGATCAACTGTTCTAAAATTGTCTGCCACTCTTTTACCGGCGGAATATCATTCAGACTGGCTAATGCCGGATTGAGTTTGACTGCTCCACGTTCATTATCAAACTGTAAACGGGCAATACCTCGCATTCCGGTATTCATGACTAAATTAACAGGCCAGAGAAACAACGGTGCTATACGGGGCTTCATTTGTGACGGTCGGGTATGAATAAGTAGGAAAGGAAATCCCATATACATGCCGTTTATACCCGTGTCACGATGGTATAACTCGCTTTTCATCTGCAATATCCGCAACCTGTCGTTAACTTTAGGCATTTGCAGTAAAGTTTGGCTATCGATTGCGATAGTATTTTTAGGGCGGTTAATTAGATGCTGTAACAAATCCAGAGCACTTTTTTTAACGCCATTCAGTTCTGTCATATCAACCCGACCTGCCGATGGAGTCAGGCGCATACGAACCAAATTACCCCGTTGAGTACTTGCAGTGATTTTCCGGGTAAAAAACTGCATGACATGCTGAATGTAACGCTGTTTTTCTGGCACAAACCATTGTTCTGCCGGAACAGCCAGCATCACAATAACTTGCTCAAGTGACAAACGCTGAGTCAATAAAAACTGCTCAGTCCAATCGTCAATGTCCGTAATCCCGCACCGACAAAAATCACCGATTCGTTCTTTTACCTGCTGATAGAGTGTTAAGCGGGGTAACTGTAATAACGCATCTGCCTGTATACGATCAAACGTACTAATATGGTAACGCTTCGCAAGTTTAGCGGCCTGATCCAGTAGTGTCTGACGTGCAATAAACTGACCAATATCAGCACTCAATAATAGAATGAGGTCTTCGTCCTTTAAATTTTGCTGATCAATCAGGGTTCGTAAACCACTGTGGTGTGTATCGGGGAATAACTGATAGTGTGTCCGCCAGCGGGTAATTAGCTGACTATGAGAGGTAGTAAGCAGATAAACTCTCAATGAATTTTCATTCAGGCTGATTTCCAGCTTCTCTGCCCGGCCGTAAACCTGCTGTTGACGATAGTTAAGTTGTACCAGCCAGTGTTCAGGCTCAATTTGGCGTAACAACTGTGACAGCGGATCATTAATTAATCTGTAGCCAATATCTGCATGTTCTAATAACCAAGAGGGCGTAATTATCTCACCACAGTAAATAAACGGTATACCCGGATTTAGTACTTTTAAAGTCAACGTCAGACGAAAATTATCATCAATATCCTGAGTATCAAGGAAAAGACGCAGCTGTGTACGAATTGATTCATAATGACTCATTCCAGCAAGCCATGAAATGAGTTCTCCGCGTAATAATAGGGATAATGCCTCATTCCATTGCATCACCTCTGCCGCTTTCAGAGCAAACTGAGCAGGCTGATTATATTCCTGACCGGCCAGAATAATTTGTTGTCCGTGCTGCGGTATTTGCTGATTTATCTCAACAGGGGCAGCCATAGGCCGACCATCCAGCCATGCAGACACCTCAGGCCATTGCCAACGTTGTGTGCGATCGCGGGCTAATAATCCGAGCAAAAGAATACGAATATTTTCATCCAGATCATCAGGAATAGTGATCCCATGTGCCATTACTTGAATTAAAAAGGCATTAGTATGAACTTGCTCAAAACAGCGCCCATGAGTGATTTGTTCGAGCAGAATAATACCCATGCTCCACCAGTCGGAAGCGGCAGACACTCCACCAGCTAAGGTTTCCGGTGCACTGTATCGGCTGATATCCAACGGTGAAACAATATCAAGCTCGAATTCGGACAAACAGGCTGAACCAAACTCTATAACTACAATATCCAATGGCGAACGCTGGCGGATCATAAGATGGGAAGGCTTAAGATTACGATGACGTAAACCACGCTCCGAAAAGGCATTCAGCGCCTGCCCTATTTCCAGAATAAGTTGAGGGATTTCTTCCTGTTGCCATGTATTTCCCAGCGCAATAAAATCTTCCAGAGAACCACCGGGAATATATTCTGTCACATGCCATGACCTGTCGTATTGGCGACCGGTTTCCAGTAACTCCGGAACATGATTATTTGGTAAAAGCCGGTACACATCATAGACAGACAGTTCTGGTTCTTCTCCCTGCTGATAAAGTGTTAAAACTCCCTGTCTACTCGTTTCCTGATGAGTTACATGATAACGCTCACGGAAATTACCCTTATTATTTATTCGTTCACCTATCAACCAGTTTCCGACAGAAATCAGGTTATGTGGCGTTGGTTCTGTAAATACTGATTCTATTGGTGCTTCTGCTGATAAAAAAAGAGCGCTCTGATCAGCATTGTCTTCCACAGAGAATTCTGCTGCATCCCCACCACATTGCAGGCAAATAAGATCATCCTCTTCCATTGGGTGACCGTTCACACAAACGTAAACATGCTCCTGAAGCCTTACCTCTGTAGGTATTGTTGCTACATCAGTGGATATTGCTGTTGACTCTGGTAATTGTGGACGCCAGCCTGATTTATGGATAGGTTCAGCAGATAAGTCCCATCCACATGACTGTGTACTGATATATCCTTCACAGAAAATTTCGGTCAGGGGACGCTCTGTCTTACAATGGGGGCAAAAACGCATCATTACCATAACATACCTGTTGTTATTCTATTTTTTAATCTGTGTTACCTGATGATCCCCTTGGATAAGCAGATCTCTGAATCGTTCCATATCTCCTTTTTCCGGAATACCGGCAATAAATACCCGGCCTTGAGCATCCAAAGAGAGATCCAAAACTTTATCTGTTTTTTCTAATGGCAGATGATAAGAGTGATAAAGCTGCCGGCCTAATGGCGTTAAAAGATGCAATTCCTGATTGTCACTGCCACGCAAACGCAAAGCCTGTGTTGCTTCCTGCCGATAAGGACCAGAAACCAACACATCAATTAAGCCGACCATAATCTGCAACTTTGTTTTTAATATGCGGTATTCGTAGCCACTGAAAACCAGAACATCGCCAGAAAAGTGACGGCGTAACGATTTTAATAACGTATAAAGTGCCTCTGGCTGATCAAAGGGTTCACCACCGGAAATGGTAATGCCATCTGCTTTTGTCAGCCAAGGAGTAAGCTGTGTCATCAGAGTGTTAATCGCTATGCGTTGTTGCGTAGGTCGCCATGTATCCGGAGACATACATCCTTTACAACGAATGCTACACCCTTGTGTCCAGATCCCGATACGTTTTCCCGGACCGAGAGAAGTCACAGGAAAATGCAGGCGCGATAAACTAATCTCCATCAGACTGATTCCTTAACTGGTACCAGTTGTACTGTTGTTATTTCACCTGTTTCGCCTAATGCTATCTGTTCGATACAAAAAGATTTATTCGCGCATTCATTCAGGTCAAAGACCGCCCTTGATAACGGATTGATAAGGTGGATTTCAAGCTGATTACGAATACCTCTTCCGCCGTTAGATAAATCTGCCAGACAACGGGATTTAAGGATGGTTATTACGGTATCCGCAATTGTGATGAACAAGCCTTGTTTTTCCAGATCGCGCAGAATGTTGCTGACCATTTGGTTAAAAATCTGCTCTGCCACATCCGGTCGGATAAAGTCAAAAACAATAATATTTTCACCAATACGGTTGAGCAATTCTGGGCGGTTTAGTACCAATTTGAAGTGACGTTCGATTTCCCGTTTTATATTTTGTTGTACAGTGTCAAACGGTTCATCTGGAGTGGTGTTAGCAATCCGTTCCCCTTCATTATTCAGTCGATAAATGCCAAGGTTTGAGGTGAAGATAATTAATGACTCAGAAAAATAGACACGATCACCACGGCCTGATGTCAGAACACCATCATCAATAATCTGTAAAAATTTATCCATTAATTGTGGATGTGCTTTTTCAATCTCATCGAACAGTACAACGCTGAACGGTTTTTCCCGAATCGCATTAGTCAGTTCACCGCCCGTGTTATATCCCACATAACCTGGAGGAGCTCCGATAAGGCGCTGATCGGCATGTTCAGCACTGAATTCAGACATATCAAAACGGATATAAGCACTTTCATCACCAAACAATAATTGAGTTACTGTTTTTGCCAGCTCAGTTTTACCGACACCAGTAGGGCCTGCAAGAAACAATACTCCACGAGGGCGCCCACTTTTACTACTACCAACACCAGTTACTGCACGCTTAATAATATCCAGTAAATGTGTGACTGCATGGTGTTGACCTTTTACACGCTTTTGTATGATGTCATATGCATTACGGATTTTATTTTTATCAATTTTTTGCCACGGATCTTCCGTAATACCCACTTTATAACGTCTGACCGCATCGCTGATACGTGTGACCGGAACTTTCTCAAACCGGGCAAGTTGTATGATGGCAGTTAAATCGAGTAGTAGCAGACCTTCTGTTTCATCAATAAAATCACTTAATAAAACGGTATATTCATTATGCGATATTTGGTCAAAATCCGGTAAAGAACGTAATAAAGTCGGTGCCAGCGCTCGGCGCATTTGCCCGTCAGGTTTGGCGACCGGAATATGGCGTATTCGAGGATTGTTAATCAGAAACCAATCCGGTAAATCAGTCTCCTTTTCAACTATCCAGAAAATAGTATTAAAAAATGGCTGTCGCTGGAGGCCTGCCGGACGGGCTTTTGCCTGATGAGAAAGAACTAAGGCACGGGTAAACAAGTGATGTTCAATAGCAGCAAGATTTTCACGCTGAGAAATCAGACAGGAAGCAAAATCCACGCATAATGCAATGGGTTCATCTGGGTACTCTACCCATTTCTCCAGTACACTATTTAGTAAATCAATTCCACCAGGAATACTATTCGTATTTATCGGTAATCCCATGCGTTGTAATAATACTTTTCCCTGATCTTCAGACCGGGATGAATGATTGATTAACGTAAATCCTGACAGAGGATTAAACGTCATGATATGGGTATAGCCCATATCAAATAGTGTATTTTGTAACACTTGTTCCAGCCCCAGTGGAGTCATAACCTCTGGAGCAATTTCATACGCCTGAAGATCTCTGACATTACCAGATAAAATAAACTGACTTTTCAAAGGTAAAAAACGTTGTAGATCTCGTAACCAACGTGCTTTCTGGAAAGCATTTTCCATGAAGCTCTCTCTTTTTTATTCTCATATAAAAATAATGAATAAGTTTACCGTATATAGATAAAAAAATGCCAGATTAGACGATTAAACATATAGTTATTTCTATCCTCCTTCTCAAAAAGAACAATAAAATTAATAGAGGCAATATCAAACAAATACTATTTAGATTGATATTTTTAATAATATAAAAAAGTCTAACATTAGTTTCAGTGGATACTATTAATAAATGATTTATTTTTTAGTTGATACATTTTAGTGTCTATATTTCACAGAATGAAAATTAGGATATAATATTGGTTAGATGACAATAGGAGGAAGATATGACTGAGTCATTGCAAAAAACCAAGCTAAATAAGACTGAACATGATGTACTGGAAATATGTCGTGAAGTGCTACTTGTTGAATCAATGGATATTTATGATGATTTTTTCAGTCTTGGGGCAGATTCTATTTCTTTAGTTGAAATACAAATCTTTATTGAGGATAAGCTAGGAAAAAAAATAGACTGGAGCGATGTTCTAAGATTCAGGAATGTTCAATCACTCTCTGCTTTTATTGATTCCAGTTTTCGCATTCCGCCTCATGACAGAAGGGAAATCACATGGAACGGAGTAAAATATGCTTTTCGGGTTATTGGTGACATCAGTGATCCCCAAATAGTCCCCACATGTATTATTGTTGGTGGTTTTCAGGATATGTACTCCTTACCTCACCTAGAATACCTCCTCAAAGAAGACAGCCCTCTCATCTTTGTTGACCTGCCAGGGACGGGGTCTGCTGACGATATTCCCCCAAATCAAAATTTTGAGTTTCTGGCGGAATGCACACGACACCTTTTAGATACTTTGTCTTTACAAACAATAAATCTCATCGGTATTTCATACGGCGGAGCGACAGCGCTTGAGTTTACGTACAAATGGCCTGAGAGAGTTAATAAAACAGCATTTATTGGCACTGCACTCACCCAGCCACTTCATATTCAAGATAAGCTAGATACAGCATTAAAGGCGCTGACCGAAGGGAATTATGAAGAATTTACAGAAAATACCATTGCAAGTATTCTTTGCCTTGATCCGGATGTCAACATACTAGGCAGAGAAACAACATATAAACTTGTTAAGAAAACATTACTGGAATCAACACGTCATCATGCAGAAAGATATAAGTATCTCCAAAAACGCCTTTTAAACCAAAGAGAATATGAGAAAGCAAACGGCTTTAACAAAGCCACTTTATTCATAACGGGTGAATTCGATATCATCACTCCACCAGAAATTATTAAACGTTGTGCCTCTATTTTTCCTAACTCTATATTTACGACAATAAAAAAATCAGACCATCTTGTCATGATAGAACGGCCTGATGTGCTGACTGATATTCTTATTCAATTCTTTAATGGAACATCACCAATCCAAAACAGTAATTTAAACGATATTGAGTTTATCAGTTAATACTCTATCAATATTACTCCGACTTCAGGATATCTAAAACTCCCCTTAGCAAATCTGAAATACCTTGCACTTCATATACAAGGTATTTCAGGTTAATAACAAAAACGCCTTTGTCGCCATGATTTAAACAGATAAGCATTTCATCTACAGATAAGTGGAGTTTGCTAAGGTGAGTGATATTTGAAGAAATCGGGGCGAAAAATCATGATAACAATGTCATTATGCAGTAATAGATTGATTAGCACGTTATTTTTTGCATTAACAATCAATCCTGTGCTTGCCTTTGCCGGAACTCCAATTAGCACCGGAGAGCGTAATCTACCCACATTTTATAATTGGTCAGGGAAAAGCTCCACGAGCATAGAGTAATCATCACTGTATGTTTCCATGCTCATATACAAAAAGATCTGCGGTTAAAATAGGAAAGCAGATCTTAATGAAGGAGGTACCAAAAATACGCTATCTTTTGCGCTTATTGGAGCCTACGACTGCTGGGGAAGCCATATTTTTTAGACTTCCAGCCTAAAGTTAATCCAGCTAATAACAATAGACAGATCACCCAGGGGAATGAAGATACTCCACGGGTTTCCAGCAGAACTCCTCCCATGATACCGCCACCAGCGATGGCAATATTCCATACTGTCACAACCATAGATTGCGCTATATCGGCACCATCCCCTGCGGCGTCAGCAGAAGCTGTTTGCAATAATGTCGCTGCACCACCAAAGGTTAATCCCCAGACAGCAACTCCCAGATAAATGACTGAAGGGATATTACCACCAAAACCAAGCATAACGGCAGTTAAGGTGAATATGCTAAGGCTAAGTAACACCAGTATTCGCAGATAGTTATCAACCAATAACCCGATGATCCAGATACCCAGTAAAGCTGCTATCCCAAATATCAGGAGAATGAAATCAACACGTTCCGATAATCCGGCGGGTACAAGAAAAGGTGAGATATAGGTATAAAGAATGTTATGTGCCAACATCCAGAAAAAAATGACAAGCAACACCGGACGAACACCCGCTGTGGTAAAAACTCTGTAAACAGGAACACGCCGCTCTGCACTTTGCCCAGAAAAATCAGGTACCTTAAGTATGACCCATATCGCCAGTATTAGTGTCAGGCCAGACATAATCGCAAAGGTTCCTTTCCAGCCAACCAGATTACCCGCCCAAGTCCCGACCGGAACCCCCAGAGATAATGCAATTGGTGTTCCCACCATTGCCACGGCCATTGCCCGGCCCTGCAATGAAACTGGTACCATCAGTCGTGCATAACCGGCTAAAAACCCCCACGCAAGACCCGCTGCAACTCCAGCCAGAAAACGTACAGTTAACGTCAGAAAATAATTTGAGGATAATGCAGTAATCGTATTAAAAATCAAAAAACCAACAATCGCGCAGAGTAGAACGGGTCGTCTCCGATAACCGCGTACTGCGGCGACAAGAGGAATTGCTGCTAATAATGACCCTAGAGCATAAAGAGTGACTAACTGACCCGCTAACGCTTCTGAAACGCCAAGATCCAAGCTAATTTGAGGTAGTAACCCTGCGGGTAGTGTCTCCGTCAAAATAGCAATAAAGCCCGTCATTGCCAGCCCTAATAACCCGGAAATAGGAAGACGTTTAGTTGTCGTTACTGATAATACAGACGTTTTTTCATGCATTTAAATGATCCTTTTAATATATGTATCGATCGATATAAAAGTAGAGATAACAAGGCTACCTTGTCAAGGACTTTTATATCGATTAGTATTTAAGTAGACTTTAATGAGGAAATAATGATGGCTAAAATGGGGCGTCCACGTCGTTTTGATCGAGATGTAGCGGTCAATCAGGCGATGTTTCTGTTTTGGGAACACGGCTATGAATCAACGTCTCTGAGTCAGCTAAAAGCTGGAATGGGTGGCATTTCTGCTCCCAGTTTCTATGCTGCCTTTGGCTCCAAAGAGGCACTATTTAAAGAAGTAGTAACCCGTTATCTGGATACATATGGTCAGGTAACCGCAAGCCTTTGGGATCATAATATGCCCCCCAAAGACGCGGTTGAAATGGCACTACGTCACTCAGCGAGAATGCAAACAGAATACGATCACCCCTCGGGTTGTTTACTCGTATTGTCAGCTAGTGTTTGCTCACCAGAGCATGAACATATCCAAAAACTGCTGGCAGATATCAGAGAAGAAACGCGGAAAGGTTTTGCTTCGTGTATACAGCGCGCCATAGATAACGGTGAGTTAGCAAGCGAAAGTGATCCTTCAGCAATGGCGGCGATGTTCAATGGTCTTCTGTTAGGATTTTCAACTTTAGCCAGAGATGATGTTTCGCTGGAGGTTCTTGAATCATCCATTACGCAAATAATGAAAATTTGGGATCTCAAAGCCAATCATTGTTGAATAATAACGGGCTGTATTTTTACTTGAAACACAGCCCGTTGCAGATTTTTACGACAAAAATACTTTAACCAAAAGAGTGCTTATAGGGTCTGGAGCGTAAGATCTCCCACCGGAAAGTGTAAGAATCTTTCAAAGTCTTCTCTGAGAGCCGTCTCTGGTAAAGACTGTAAAGATAACTCCCTCTGCTGACAATCAAAAATACCATCTTCCTGTCCAAGGTCACTTTGTATCTTTGATTCATTAACAAACAATTCAGTTCTTGGGATACGAACTTTCTCGTATTGGCGCAGAGCGGCAACTGGATCTGGCTGCTGCTTCAACATATGCCCCAAAACAGCAGCATCTTCAATCGCCATCCCGGCACCTTGGCCCAGTGTCGTAAGCATAGGGTGAGCGGCATCGCCTAAAAGAGTAATTCTTCCTTTTCCCCAAAGCGGGGAAAAAGGCCTGTCCTGCGCAGATACGGAGATAATATCTTCCGATGGCGTTTGTGAAATAATGTCGGAAACAATTGTTGGCCAACCCTCAAAATAGGCCAGAACATCCTGATTACTCCCTTCCCAATGACAGGCCTGTTCGTTACTCATGTTTGCAGTTCCCCACCAATAAACTTCGCCTCCGCCTATATCGATTAAACCGACTCGTTTTCCCTGCCCCAAATAATGGACAACATAGCCGGGGGTAATTTGCGGATGCTGATAGCGGGTAATTGCCAGCCAGCAGATATAATCAGAAGAGCGGAGCGGCTGATTCCCCTGTAGATATTCCCGGACAACAGAGTGGATACCATCAGCACCAATCAACAGGTCACCCTGTGTTTCTCTGCCGTCAGCAAAACGGACAGTCACAGCATTATCACTTTCGATAATTTCATCTACTTTCGCATCGACATGGATAATACTCTGATCTAATTGCTGTAACAGGGCTTCTTGTAGTGCCTTACGTGATAAACAAACACTATCAAATCCATTGGAAGACGAGATTTCAGGTACAGGCATTCTGCGTATAAGCTGATCCTTAACGTTCCTGATTTCGAAATTCTTAACCGGAGCACCAAAGTTTTCCAGTTTCAGATTAACCCCAATAGAGGATAACGCCGCAACAGCATTAGTTATCACAGACAGACCAGAACCTGCCGTTCGTAAAGTCGTGGCTTGTTCGTAAACTTCAACCTCATAACCAAGACGCTGTAAAACAACCGCCGTCGTTAATCCGCCAATACCTGCACCAGCTATAATAACTTTCAATGGACGGGACATATTTTCTCCGAATCCGATATTACTTGTTTTGTAGACGATTTTTTCATTTCCTGAAGAATGACCTTTGCCACTTCCTGTACATAAGGTTCCTCCATGATTTCCAGATGATCACCGGGCACATCAATAACATTGATATAACCGCTTGTCTTGTTCTCCCAGCCATTTTTCGGATCACGATACTCACTTCGTACTGCATCATGCATAGAGCGCAGAATGACAGGTAACGGCCGTGTTGCATGTAATAAAGTCATATTGATATCAGCTTTATAAGCGGCATGGTCAGTAGCCGCTTTCCAGTTTGCTTTATACACATCGAATAACCGCTGTATGACTGCGCGGGAACTACCCTGAGGAATTGCACCTGTCGCGATAGCATGCTCGGTAATATATTCGAACTGTTCCTGCAAAGAGGTAATCTGTTCCGGTAAGGTCTGTTCCGGGAGTGTGGCGCCTTCATTCAGCCACAATAATTCCCAGAAGAACCATCGCAGCAAAGCGCCTTCATTTATTGTTGTCTCAGGCGATGCGTTAACAGCCACCGTGTCTAAAATAAAGAGGTCTGTCACATCTTCACCCTGCTCTTTCAATTGTCGGGCCATCTCGAATGCGACAAATCCGCCATAAGACCAGCCTCCGATTGAATATGGGCCATGTGGTTGTATTTCACGTATCGCTTCCAGATAATTTGCCGCTTGTTCTTGTATGCTGTTCAGCGGTATAGATCCTGCATCTACGCCATGCGCCTGTAAGGCATAGAAAGGTTGATCATCAGGGAAATACTTCACTAACCGCAAATAGGACAACACATTTCCCCCCATAGGGTGGACAAAGAACAGTGGCTGTTTATGCCCTGTCGTTCGCATGGGGACAAGCGGACTGAATTTAGGATACCCTCCCTCTTCCCTGATATGTGCAGCTAACTGGGCAACCGTCGGATAACTGATAAAAAGAGACAAAGGAACACTGGTACTGAAATGCTTTTCAATCAAGACCACCATTCTCATGGCAGTTAATGAAGTAGCACCGATATCAAACAGATTCTGGTGAACAGATACAGCAGGAATTTTCAGCAAATCAGCGGCCAAATCACACAGAACCTGTTCATAATTGTCTCGTGGCGCAATATCTTCTGCGTTGTTATGACATTGCATGACTTTCATATTGCGTAATGCAGCATCATCACGCTTACCACTTAGCGTTTTAGGCAGAGTACTCAGCCACTCTATTCGGGAAGGCACCATGTATTTAGGTAATTTTTCAGACAAATGTTGCTGTATACGCCCAGTTAATGCTTCATTCTTTTCTCCGATCAAGAATGCCACCAGCAGGCTATCATTTTCCCCATGTTGCTGAACGACAACAGCGACGTCTTGCAGAACCTTGTCAGCACCGGGCGTACTCGATATCGCTAATTCTATTTCTGCCAGTTCTATACGATACCCACGTACTTTAACCTGAGTATCTTTACGGCCTAGGCTGAGGATATTGCCATCCCTGAGTTTTACACCCAGATCACCGGTTCGATACAGTGTCCCGCTGCCTTTAAGGGCAATAAAGCGTTCTGCGGTTAATTCTGGCTGACGGTAATAGCCCTGTGCGACAGGTAAACCACGGGCATAAATTTCCCCCTGTTCACCAATGGCGACCTCTTCTAGCTGGCTATTAAGCAAGATGATATCTGCGTTGTTGATACTTTTACCAATGGGAGGAAGTGCCGGAAAAACTGCTGGATCCCCCTGCATGGTAAATGCCGTGATAACATGAGTTTCTGTCGGGCCGTACTGGTTCTCAAGAATACCGTTATTAATCTGACCGATAAGCAAACGAATATCGTCAGTCACCCGAAGTTGTTCGCCTGATGAAATAACAACTTTCAGGTTTTTCGGATAGGTTTCCAGTGCAACGGCTGTTTCAGCTAATTGCTGAAGCGCAACATAAGGCAGATAAATTCTTTCTGTCCGGTAATTATCAAGAATACGCAGTAATTGCAAAGGATCGCGTCGTTCATCCTCACTGATAAGATGTAGCTCACCACCGGCAGTCAGCGTAGAGAAAATCTCCTGAAATGAAACGTCAAAACTCAGTGGCGCATACTGTAAGGTAGAACAAATATTTTTACCGGTATGGGTTTCATTTTGCCAAATAACCATATTTGACAGGCTACGATGCGGCATTGCCACACCTTTGGGTTTACCCGTTGAACCGGAGGTAAACAGTAAATAGGCCAGTTGTTCAGGCACTATTTCTGTCTCTGATTCCTCTGTTTCTGATAAAGGCACACCTCTGTGTATCAGCGTGTCAGCCCGCATGGTTGGAATTGTTGCCACGTTAAATAACTGACTGGATTTATCATCAACAATGACAAGTGCTGGCTGAGCCTGTTCCATCATGGCTTCAATACGCTGAGCCGGATAGCTTAAATCCAACGGAAGACAAACTCCGCCGGCTCTCATAACACCAATCAGTGAAGCAACCAGTATCGGAGAACGTTCAAGCGCAATTGCAACAGGCGTATTTTGCACAACGCCACCAGCAATCAACACGGAAGCAATTTTCCCGGATTCCGACCAGAGTTTCCTGTAACTCCATTGCAGATCATGATGACGGATTGCAATTGCATCCGGCTGTTCCCGTACATTTTTGGCCATCATCGCCAGTACAGAGATAAATTCCTGAGAATATATGTCTTTGTTGCTTTGTGTAAGTGGCTGGCTTAGCGTCGCCGGTTGATCACGATGGCTGACCATTCTGTTCAATATGGACATATAGATATCCATATAGGTATCAGCCTGAATCTGTGAGAACACCCTGCCATCAAAATCACATCGCAGATAATGTTGGCCGGTACTGAAATCGGTCATGACATTGAGCAGTAATTCAAAATTCGTCTCTTCCCATGGATCAAATGTAATGAGAGATAAATCAGGAGTGTCAAAAACGTCTTTTAATACATGAAAATGAATGTAATTAAACGCGGAACTTATTTCCGCTCCTTCTCCTGCTACTTGCCGGATAGCATTAAGCGGATATTTACGATATGGAGCATGATGCTGTTCAGCGCTAAATACAGCATGGATACACTCTTTCCATGTTTTATTCTGCGCAGAAAAACGGACAGGTAATGTATTGAGAAACAACCCCAGTGTTTGTTCTGAATTCTGTGCATCCGGTCTGCCATGAGTGACTAACCCGGTTGCAATTTCATCCTGAGCCGTAATTTTAGCCACAGTCAAACAATGGGCGGCAAAGAATACTGATTTAACTGAAACACGTTCACGCTGGACTAATATCGTCAGCTTTTCTTCAGTCTCTTTGGAAATGATTGCTTTTTTAGTGAAGATCCGATCTTCTGGCTCACTGTCGTACAATCGGTAGGCCGGTAATTGCGTTCTGGGAAGCCCGCTGAACATGTTTTTCCAGAACAACTGATGTTCCTGACACTGTAATGCGTGGAGTTCATCCTGAATATACAGAGCTGGGGATGGTAATACATCTGTCTCAGAAGCATACATGCCGTCATGCTGGTAACGAGAAAAGAGTTCACGTATCAAATTTGCCACACTGCCACCATCCAGAATGGCATGATGAAAACTGAACACCATATCAATAGTATCTGCCGTTCTGAATAAGCTGATTCGATACAATGGCGCACAATCAAACTGATAGTTATGGCAACGCCCCTTTTCCATGCACTCTTTGATCGTTGTTTCGGAATCATCCTGTGTCAGTGAGCTGATATCATGAATCTCTACAACATCATCAAGCCTGATATTGTGGTTGATAATTTGCAATGGCTCACTGAAATCCGCCAGATTAAAGTGAGAACGCAGGACAGGATGCCGCTGGATTATCGCTGATATACTTTGGCGAAAAGTTTCAGGCTCCCACTTTCCTTTCAGCGTATAGCGGAAAACATCTTTATAGGTGGCTGAATGTTTGCTCTGCTGGCTGTGATATATCAAACCAAGCTGGAGTTGAGTGGCAGGAAACGCATCTTCATAGTGTGAAAGTGCTGCACGCTCTTTTTCTTTGATCAAGGCAAACGGAGATAGCTCAACATGTTTTTGAACTTTCCGGCCAGCGTCAATTTGCTGGCCCAACTCAGCTATTGTCAAATATTGTGATAACTCAGAAAGCGTGACATTCATTCCTGCTTTTTCAGCCTCAGAACGTACTTTCAACATCAGGATTGAATCACCGCCTAATGTGTAAAAATTATCCTGCACGCTGAGCTTCTCAAGCTTTAATACCCGTTGCCATATTTCAGCCAATTGATGTTCAGTTTCAGTCTGAGCATCATCATAGCTAGCCGAAACCTCCGTTTTTACCAATGAGCTATTTACCAGCGTAATAAGTGCCTGACGATCAACTTTTCCATTTGGAGTAAGAGGAATATAAGAAACAGGGATAAATTGCTGCGGGATCATGAAATCAGGCAAGCATTCCAGTAACATTTCACGCAGTTTTTCAGAAGTAAGATGCTGGTTATTAATGACATTCAGGTTAATAACATAATATGCACACAGGTAAGTATCACCATTACTGTTTACCTGTGGTAAAACCTCCGCTTGGCTGATCCCCTGAATACGCTCAAGCGTATTTTGTATTTCCCCAAGCTCAATACGGTTTCCTCTGATTTTTACCTGATTATCAATTCGCCCCAAATATTCAATGCTGCCATCAGGTAACCATTTAGCTAAATCCCCTGTACGATACCAGCGTTCACCTCCATCCAGAATGAATTTCTCGTCTGTTAATTCAGTTTTATTGTGATAACCACGGGCTAACCCAATGCCACTGATCTGCAATTCACCTGCAATACCTATTGGTTGCCGGGTACCATGCTGGGACACGATTCTCAGTGTAATATTGTTGATCGGGAATCCAATAGGAACCCGACTGATAACACTGCTATTTTCGGGAAGAAACTCAAAATATGACACATCTACGGTTGCCTCTGTCGGGCCATAGAGATTAATCAAAGCCGGTGCATGTAAACCAAAAGCGGAAAAAATCTGACGGAATTGATTAACCCGTGTCGGAGGTAAGGCTTCACCGCTGGTGAATACACGGCGTAGACTTGTTAGTTGATTCACTAACTCTGGTTCAGCTTCCAGAATATCGAGGAAAGGCTGAAGCATAGAAGGAACAAAGTGCAATGTTGTTACGTTGTGTGCACTTATCGCGTTTATTATCTCCCGCGGATCTTTATGAGCACCGGGAGGTAATAAGTGAACAGATGCCCCGGAAATTGACCACCAGAATAACTCCCAGACAGACACATCAAATGAAATAGGCGTCTTTTGTAATATCACATCAGTGCTATTGAGTGGATAACGTTCCTGCATCCACTCAATCCGGTTTACCGCTGAATTATGATTGATCATTACACCTTTAGGTTGTCCGGTAGAGCCTGAGGTATAAATCATATAAGCCAGCGAATCTGCGGCAGATAAATTGGGCTGCTTTATATGCTCATGAATTGAAATGCGACTTCCGTCAATGACAACATATGATTGCTCACTCAAAGACGGATTAACCTCATCGGAAATGATGACCGTGACACCACTGTCCTTCAGCATATAGTTAACCCGCTCTTGCGGATAATTGGGATCTACAGGCAAATAAGCGGCACCGGCTTTCAAGACCGCGAAAATCGCTGTGAGCATATCCGTACTGCGATCCATCAAAATAGCAACCATGTCCCCTTTTCTCACGCCAGCCTTCAGTAAAACGGCCACCATACTGTCTATACGGCTTTGGAACTGGAGATAAGTCAGTGCTGGTTTCCCGCCAGAACTTGCGATAGCGATTGCGTCACCATCTAATGCAACCTGAGTATAAAATAGCGTTGATAAGGTTTCTTGTTTTGAGAATTCAGTAACCGGCCCTTGTTCAAAAAGAGCAAGTCGTGCCATTTCTTCTATTGAAGAGAGGTTAACCTGAGCAACAGTCTGCTCCGGTGATGTAACCATCTGTTCAATGATATGACCTAAAGATGAAGTAAAGGCTTCAAATGAATAATCTTCATCGAAAATATCCTCAGCCCCGGTAATATCAATGGCAACTTCCCTGTTATTCCCACAACTATGAACATGAATCGCAATAGCATCATCTTCATGGGCTGTTGCTGCGGCATAAATCTCTCCGTCGTTATAGATATCACGGGAAGCCGCAGTTAGGGGTGAATAGTTATAAGATACAGTGACATCAAAACACTGACGTTTCCCGGCGCCTATAGATTTAAGTAAACGCCCAAGAGGAATATGTTCAAACGTTTTTAAATTTGAAATATCGGCTTTAATACGCGCCGCCAGTTCAATAAACGTATCCTGTGCGTTGACCATAACAGCCAGTGGCAGTGTATTAGCCCACTCCCCTGCAATATCAAGCTGATTCATACGACGGTTAAGGAATGGAATACCAATGGTTAATCGGGTGTTATTGTGTACTCGTGATAACAAGATAGCCACTGAAGCCATAACAACCTGATAAGGATTGATTCCCTGAGAAAGCATTTTCTCTACTTTAGCGGGCGCTAATAGGTGCCTATGTTGTATAAAATGAGACTGATGCGTTTTCTTTTTCCGATTAAAAAAAACCGATTCATGACGTTGTGTAAGATCAGCCAGTTTTGTTATTTGCTGTTCGGTTTCTGGCTGTGACAGAATTTTTTCCTGTTCAAGGATCGATGAAATATATTTTTCAGTGTTGAGGGATAATGACTCTGTATTATCATCAGTATTCCGATAATATTTGGCGATTTTTTTTGTTAGCTGATTTATTCCCCAACCATCACAAACAATATGATGGGCTCGAATAAAAATAGCTGACTGGTTATTTTTCAAATTGCGCAGTAAGACAACTTCAAGTAATGATTTGTCATTCAGAGTAAAAATGTGTTTTGCCCATTCTTTGAAGAGCACAGAAATATCTTTACCTTCAGCATCAATAATTTTTACTTGATTAATAGCACTGTTTTTTATCTGCTGATTCAGCACTCCATCCTGTTCAAGGATACGTATTTGACGTGTTACATCGCAATTTATAGTATTGTTAACTGCATGAAAATACCTTTCAAAATTAATATTTTCTTTTAATTTTAGTGCGATGGCTATAGTAAATTGATTACTTTCTGGATTACGTTGAGTTTCATAATAAATTTCTTTTTGGTACTGGGTAAGAGGTACTACTTGTGAAGTTTTCATAGCGGTTTACTGCTTACATCGTAATTCGGGTGTTTTATTTTATGAACCACGCTCTACTCAACACAAGGAGTATTATTTTACATTGCATTACATTTTTTATTAAGCACATAATAAAATCAGATTTTATGGCAATTAATTGATATTTATCAAAGAAAAATAATTTAATTAACAGCTTTCCATAAAGTCTGGGTGATAATATTTAACCTGTTTTTTCATGGGGATAATTATTGCTCTTATGACATTATTTGATAATGCAAGATTTATTAAAAGAATATATTTTAATTCTAATTAATTATGTATACGTAGGAGAAAATAATGCTATCAGAAATGACTGTGTCTTATCGTAAGTCTGCTGCACTGTTTGCCTTTGTAGAAAGTAAGGCGCCATTATATTTAACCACTCAAAAGGGTAAAACAGCGAAACACCTTGCTCAATTATGTCATGTTTCTGAGGACAGGTTTCATAGGTTGTTGAATTACATGCAAACCCTCAATGTGTTAACAAAAAAAGAAGATAAATTTTATCTCACTGAGCAATGCTCAACTCTCAGTGATCCAAACAGCCTTGAGACACTACACATAAAACTCGAATTAAACCCAGCTATTTGGAATGCATGGTCACAATACAGCACATCTCTGAATGAAATGAGCGAAAAATCGGCGTTTGAAATTCAAAATCATCAATCATTTTTCGCTTATGCAGGTCATGAAAGTAATAAAAACTTCAAAGTGACTTTTGATGAGTTTATGTCAAAAGCAACTGAGTCAAAGAGTGATCCAATTATTGAAAATATGCCTCTAGATGGCATTACTTCATTCATTGATATCGGTGGAGGTCTTGGCGCTTTAGCAAAAGATATAAAAACGCACTATCCCCATATCCAGTGTCACGTCATGGATTTGTATGATTTTGATAAAAAAGAATCTGAAGGTGTGACTTTAATCAACGGTGATTTTTTTGCTGATATTCCTTCAGGATACGATGCTTATTGTATAAAAAACGTATTGCATAACTGGCCAGATCAAAAAGCCGTTGACATTCTCAGAAATTGCCATAAAGCAATGAGAAAAGATTCTGTTTTATATATTATCGAGATGATTAAAGAGAAAAATAATGCGACTTCAGAATCTTTTGATTTATATATGGATGTCACAGTATCGGGTAAATCACGATATCGCTCAGAATTCGAATCAATAGCAGGACAAGCGGGTCTTACTATAACAAATGCATACAATCTTAATTTCTCCCTGACAGGAAGTCACCACTATATTATTGAAATGAAAAAGTAAGCAATCAATAACCCGGATCACTATCCATAATTCGGGTTATTTTCCTTATTTCTTGCTTTTCTATCTCTCACTACTATTCCGGAAAATAACATGCAACAAACATTAACCACTCAAACCTCTCGTCTTGAACTGACTGAACGTATTATCACAGCCAAACTTGCGAAAAACCTCTCATGGGAAGACATTGCGCAGGGCACAGGGCTGAGTGTGACTTTTGTTACAGCGGCCTTACTTGGGCAGCATTCATTACCGATGGAAGCAGCCAAAAAGGTTGTCGAACAATTGGGGCTGAAAGATGATGCGGTAAAACTTCTACAGGCAATTCCTATGCGGGGTTCAATCCCAACCGGAATACCGACTGACCCAACGATTTATCGCTTCTATGAAATATTACAAGTCTACGGAACAACCTTAAAAGCGTTAATTCATGAGCAATTTGGCGATGGTATTATTAGTGCAATTGACTTTAAATTAGATATCAAGAAAATCGAAGATCCCGCAGGCGGAAGCCGGGCTGTAATCACTCTGGATGGTAAATATTTACCGACAAAACCGTTTTAATCATGTGAAACCCGTGTGCTGGTGGGTGTTTTTCTGTGAGCGGAGAATGCCGGAGAATGTTTCTGACAGAAATGGCATTTAAAAAACTCTTCCCGGATAGAACATGAGAGACACCGTAGTCCGATAAGTTTCCTATTGAAACCAAATCGCAACTACGTGTCTCTGAATTAGCTATTTCGAAGGTTGTTCCTACTTCGTAATTTCCTTAACTTGCAATCGATATGTAATCAATGATGCAAGTTCAGCCAGCGGCTTATCACTTAACAACAATTCCAGCGGAATATCCAAACGTAATTGTTTGTTGATTTTTTGTACCAACATTAAACCATTCAATGAATCAATACCGTTGTTAGTCAAAGGTAGATCGGGATGGAATACTTCTGTTGACGTCCCAACAATCTCACCACAAAAAGTTTGTAGCAAGCTAACGACATCATCCAGATCACTCACTGCAAGCGCCGCTTCTATGGGGAAAGTCTGAACCACATTTTCTTGCTGAACATCACGCAATAGCGGTAAATGACGCATCTGGCCGGACAGCAAATTTGACCAGTTCGTCAAGAATGGCACCAGTTGCGGCTCAATCCGAGCAAACAAGCGCTCTAAAACAGCTAATCCCTCCTCTGAACCAAATGGCTGTAAGCCACTATTTTCCAATATTGGCAGCGTTCGACTATCCCGCAAAGCGATCCCCGCTTCCCATGGCCCCCAATTAAGGCTTAACGCAGGTAAACCTTGCTGACGCCGTAAACAGGCCAGACTATCCAACATAGCGTTAGCCGCTGCGTAAGATGCCATACCCGGTAAAGCCAATAATGCCCCCAACGAGGAAAACATAACAAAATGCTCTAAAGGTGCATCAGCCAATGCTTGATGCAATGTCCAGGCAGCTAATGCTTTAGTGGCAAATACTCTATCAAACGCCTCAGGGCTGAGTTCACGATATCCCTGATCTTCAACATGCGCAGCGCAATGAATCACCCCTCGCAGCGGCTGGCTGGCTTGTTGTCGATACTCAGCCAAACAAATGCGGGTCCTTTCCACATCACCGAGATCAACCGGCAGATAATTAGCCTCTATCCCTTGTTGATGTAGCATTTCCAATAACTTTTGATCAGCCGCATCAAGGACAAGACGACGCCCTATCAATAACAAATGTTGGGCACCATGTTGTACCATCCAGGGAATCAATTGACGCCCAATATCACCAAAAGCACCAGTCAGCAGATAGCAGCCATCTGGACGAAAACGCACTGGTGGTAGCGCGGGTATTTCAGGTAATGGCACAAGGCGTAGCACATAACGCTGGTCATGGCGCAGAGCTAATTGATCCTCGCCATCACCTATCAATAGCGCGTCCCACCATTTGGCTGGAGCCGTGATACTGTCAATATCCAGTAATCCACCCCATAATGCAGTTGCTTCTTGTTGGCCAATAACGCGCATCATTCCCCATAATGCGGCGGCAAATGGGTCGGGCTGATCCTGCTCAGTGATTTGATGAGCACATTGAGTCACTATCCACAAACGTGGTTTTATCGACCGTTCGGCCAGCGCCGAACACAAATGTATCAACGAATGATAAACCATCCGCGGAGCCTGCAACGGCCAGAGGATCAGGATCCTTTCGGTTTCAACAGGAAGAGTATCAACTAATTCCTGAATTTTCTGATAACTGTCAGGCAGACCAGAATACAACGAGGCACATCCACCACGGCGTTGCAACTCATCAGCTAACTCTTCTGCCAGAGCGTTTTCACCCCCAAGGATAGCCCATTGCGTCACAGACTCTGTTGACGGCTGAGCGGGCAATTTACGCCACTGTGGTTGGCCGACAACCAGATTGTGCAGTTTGGCAGACAAGCTGTTTTTTCTATTACCAACAAGCTGAACGCAAAACCCGCTGATCTGACAAAGCAACTTACCGCTATCAGTATAGACGTCAATATCACCAATCCATTGTTGTTGCGTCTGCTTAGTATTTCTGGCATGGGCATGAACCCGACCTGACAATTTACCATTGATACGCAAATGCTGAATACTGACCGGGATACGGAACTCGTTAGCAGGAATTGGCGCGTGAACATCAGCAGACTGAATCGCCAACAATGATTGGAAGATGCCATCCAAAGCCGCTGGGTGGAAATTCATTCCCTCCGGTGCAGGTGGTAATTCAATCTCACAGATTGTTTCTTCTTTACCAACAAACGCATGGCGCAGAGTACAAAAAACACCACTATAACTGAAATGTAGATGTTGAAATGCCTGATACAACATCTCTTGGTTCCACATGCAAGGATAGCGATCATTTACCGCTAATGGAGGAATAGCACAAGCAGTAGCACCCGGTACAACGATGTTCACTTGTGCACTGGCTGCAAGTTGGTAATGTACACTCTCATCCAGATTACGGGTAATGTGTACTTGCACTTCCATTCGCTGGCGATCTAGCTGTGTCTTTAACCTGAATTCTATGCCTGGCTCTAGCAGTAAAGCCGATTGCAACACAATATTATCAAGCGCTAATCCAACGTCAGGAAAACAGATACTAGCCGCCGCCAACATGATTTCAATATAGCCCGCAGCCGGAAACATTGCATTTCCCATGACAACATGATCGAGTAACCAAGGCACTTGTTCTACAGTCAACTCAGCTTGCCAACTCTCGCTGCCCGGCTGAGCTTCGCCCAATAATACACCGCTCAATATACGTAATCGGCGGCGACGGCTAATCTCTGGTTCATGCCAATAAGATTGCTGATGCCAGGAGTAAGTGGGTAGATCAATTGGGCAAGCGGTAGGCATCAGAGCCCGCCAGTCCGGTTCAACCCCAGCTTCAAACAGCTGTCCTAACAGTTGTGGCCAATTCTGCCCTGAGCGACAAGCAAACACTTGCCCTCGATAAGGCTGGCTCCAGTCCTTTAATCCTGCACTCAGTAGGGATTTAGGTGAAACTTCCAGAAAATGGTGGAAACCCGCTTTGAGCATGTTTTCTACCGCATCGTCAAAACGGAGTGACGAGACAACATTGTCAGCCCAATGCTCGGGATTCAACTTTCCATTAATCAACTCCCCGGTGACTGATGAAAACACTGGCAACAAAGGTTCTGCCGCGGGAACGGTTGCCGCATCCGCAGTCAACCCAGCCCTGATTGACTCTATATAATGTGAATGAGAAGCAATTCTATAATTAAGCCAACTACTGGCGATACGCTGCTGCTTTAAGCGCTCAGCAACAGCGGTTAATTCACTTATCGGCCCAGACAGTAAGCAACGATTGATACTATTACGCCCTGCTATCACCACGGCAGGCTCGGCACCGGGGGCAGACAAATGAGGCAATATCTGCTCAACTGTCGCCGCCACGATTAATAATCCGCCGCCTTTATTCAACACACGTTCCAGATAATGATAACGCTGATGTAACAGTGTCAGGGCCTGCGTCAGATCATAAATTCCCGCCAGATAACAAGCCGCCATTTCACCGGAACTATGACCAAGTAACGCCGCTGGTTTGAACCCCCACTTCTGCAACTGCGCAGCCATTGATATTTGTACAGCAAACTGCATTGGCGGCTCTATCAGTTCATCGGCAGAGATCAATGCCGCATATAAGGAAGGTGCAGAAAATCCCGTCCAAATGGCCTCACAACGCTCGAATTGTTCAGTAAATTCGGGAAATTGCTGAAACCAAGCGATAGAGTCTTGCCAATCTTCACTGCCAATACCCGCAAATATCCAAACCAGACGATCAACCTTTTTATTGTTATGCTCCGACGACACATTCAGATTAGTCAACCGCTGTAGCAACTGTTCCCGGTTACTGAATGCGATCCCCTTACGTAACGGAAAGCAGTGACGAGTCGTCGCCAAGCTATAGCACAAATCATCAAGGGCAATATCTGGCTGCTGTTGCAGCAAATCAGCAATGCTCTGAGCTTGTTGCTTCAGAGAAAACTCAGACTGCGCAGACAATGGCAGCATGAAAGCTTGCCCTTGCGTCGTCCGAAGTTGTACGGAAGGTTCTGCATTATTACTTAACACCACATGGACATTCGTTCCGCCAAAACCAAAGGAATTCACCCCAGCTATCACTTTTCCTTCAGGCAATGGAGTTAACTGCTGTGGAACTTGCAATCCCAACTCAGTAAAACGAATGTGGCGGTTAGGCGGCTCGGCATGTAAATTGCCCGGTACCTGTCCTCGTTGTAAACACAATACCGCTTTAATTAATCCAGCAATGCCCGCCGCAGCTTCCGTATGACCAATTACGGATTTACACGCACCAATCAACAATGGGCGGTCTGTCGGTTCGGGCCGACAGACCAGCCCCAGTGCTTCTGCTTCTATCGGATCACCTACCCCAGTCCCAGTACCATGGGCCTCAATATAATCAATCTCTTCCGGGGAAATCCCCGCCTGAGCACAGGCCATCCGAATTACTCGTTGTTGTGCGGTGCTACTTGGCTGAGTAATCGTGGGAGTGCGGCCATCTTGATTGGCAGCTGAACCGTGGATCACCGCCAAAACGGGATCGCCATCCTGTAAAGCCGCATTCAAAGGTTTCAGCAAAACAGCACCGACTCCTTCACTACGCACATAACCATCAGCGTTAGCTGAAAAGCTATGACAGCGGTTGGTCAATGATAGAAAACCAGTACGGCTTTCTACTATCGAAAAATCAGGCATCAACATTAACTGGCTGCCACCCGCTAGCGCCAGTTGTGATTCTCCGCGCCGCAAACTTTCACAGGCCAAATGGACCGCTAACAGGGACGATGAACAGGCGCTATCAATAGTCAAGGATGGCCCTTGAAAATCAAATGCATGGGATATCCGGTTTGACAACATGGTTCCCATTGCACCGGTTGAGGTATAACCGGTAGTCTGACGCAAATCAGTAAATTGCAGGTGCATATAATCATGAGTGAAAGCACCGATATAGACACCAACCGCCTGACCCGCCAACGATTTTGGCGCTATTCTCGCCCGTTCCAGCGTTTCCCATGTCACCTGCAACATCAAACGATGCTGTGGATCGATAAAAGGCGCTTCTGTATTACTGATATCAAACACCGCCGCATCGAAGCCGGTAACATCAGCGATAAACCCGCCTTCTCGCGCTACCATTTTCCCCGGCAAATTGCGATCTCGGGAACTATAAGCCTGAGTTGACCAGCGTTCAGGGGGGACTGGAGTAATTGCGTCACTTGAACCACATAACAGCTGCCAGAATTCCTCTGGAGAGCTAACACCTCCCGGGAAACGGCAACTCATACCGATAATGGCAATCGGCATATTATCGCTTCTCATCATATTAATATCCATAGTGGTATTCTTTACTCCGATTAGTTGTTTGCCAGATCATCGGGCTTACTTATCAACACCAAGTCGTCGGACTGGGAATACATTTTGGCGGATGAGGTGGTAACCCCGGCATCATCAATGACTGATAGCTGATACCCGTATTGAGTAGCTGATAACGCAAACCACTTGGGCAGGTGGTGGCTCCATCCATTGCCTGAGTGATATCAATTGTCACCCCAAAAGCGACATTAACCGGTTGCAATGTATTGTCAGCCGCAGTACGGATGATACGTAATGGCGATCCACCACAAACTTGCAGATGGTTATTACCGACCTCACTCACCCGAATCACCATAAAGTTACAATATCCTCGATAATTCAGATCGGTGTCTGGCGGCTGGTTGGAGATAATCCAATATTGATCACTTTGCTTTTCAATGATTTTGGCATTAGATAACAGGCTGTAGCCGTTATCAGTGAATACCTGACGCAACTCTTTTGAGACTGTGCCACTATTTAATGAACTCATCAGCTCAAGCGCCGCACTGAATAAAGGCACACCTGTTAACTTATTGCCTGTTTCTTCAAACGGTAAAGCCACTGCGCCATTGGTCAGATTAGCGCCGGTCAATTTAGCTTCCGTAAAGATAGTGCCTTGAATTGAAGCAAAGGCCAGAGATGCCGGCTTAAGACCTTCGGTGGGTTCTAACATTGCCTTGCTGAAATCAGTATTCACCAGGCTCGCATAGGACAAATTCGCACCAAACAATCGAGCCTGAGTGAAATTCATTGTCGCTAAGTTAGCATTCGACAAATTGACCTGTTCCAAATTGGCGTTATCGGCTCTGGCGTTACTGCCGTACCAATGAGCGCCAGACATATCAACCGCGTACAGATTAGCGCCAGTCAGGATAGCATTAGGCATAAATGTGTTGGCAAGAATTGCCGCATTACCGCCATTATCTTGCGCAACGTTTAATTGCCCATCCTGATAGTGAATAAATAATGGTTTACCATCATGTTCCACCAGCCAGTTCTGGCCCGGCTGACGAACCAACACCTCTGCCTGACCATTAACTAATATCTTTCCCTGATACAACATTTGACGCAACCGTTCAGGCAGTTGCTGATTATCCAGTGTCTGAGCATCGGCTTTATCCAAATGTGTCACTGTGGATAAAGCACCAAATTGAGCACCAGTTAAATTAACATTCTCCAGACTCGCATTAGATAAATTCGCGCCGACTAAAGAGACATTCCCCAGAACAGTGGCACCGGCCAGATTAGCACCGACCAGAACTGCGCCATTCAGTGACGTATAATCCAGATTTGCCTTTTTCATCGACGCCATCAGAAATATGACTTGATCCAGCTTCTGGCTGCTCAGATTAACGCCATCCATCTGCGCCTGAGTAAAATCCGTTTTAGCGGTAATCGTGGCATCAACCAAGTTCATCTTTGTCAGCACCGTCGCTAATAAGGTACTGTCGCTGAGGTTAAGCTGGCTATAACCGGTGGTTAACGATAACCGAGCGTTGGTCAGATTTGCGCCACTGAAATTAACATGATTGATATTCGCCCCGGTAAAATCCGTCCCCACTAATGTGGCCTGACTAAAATTCGAGGTCTGCAAAGTGGTATTCTGCAAATTCACCAACGTCATGATCGCCGCGGTAAAATTGCAGGAAGCCAGACTGGCCCCGCTGAGATCAACATTAACCAGATTCGCCTGAGATAAATCAGCATTCTCCATTATCACCGAAGGTAACAACGCTCCAGAGAAATCCGCACCGGGCGCTTTTAGACGATTCAATATCGGCTGACCACCACTACTCTTACAGCCACGGAAAATGGCGTTCGGTAGCTCAGCGTCAGGCATATTGGTATCACTACCGACGATACACTTTTCAAAAAGCGCATTTTTACCATGAATATGCGTTAGATCAGTCTTGCTTAAGTCACAACCATTAAAATTACAATCATCAACTTTGATATTAGTTAAATCAGCGTCAAGCAATGTCGAACCATGCAGGTCAGCATTGGACAAATCGACGGCCATCATCACCATTTCATTCAAATTCTCTTTAGCGAGATAAGCAAAACGCAGATCGGCTCCCATAGCCCCCCATTCTTTGAGGAATGCCAAGTCCTTTGTCACGATAGTACGAGTAAATTGGGCTGACAGAGGCGGACTGCCAGTGACTGCCTGCCAAATCAGCCCAGATTGTTGTGCCACCAAATAGCTGTCACCACTGCTACTGATACGACGCAGGCGAAATCCAGATCCTCCAACCTCTTCCAACCGGATCTCAGCAACCGTACCAGTGCGCGGTTGATTAGCTTGAGGAGTATTGCCGCTTGCGGCCAGGTATTGCCCATTGCCAGCCTGTAACCAAAAGCTAGTCATGCCATAAGCATTAATCATTTGATTTATCGCCCCTGATTGCTTGGCTGACAGGCTAAGCGTACCATCCTCCTGAACAGTAATCAGTTGGCCAGAAGCCGCTGCAAATTGCCATTTGCCAGCAAAAGATCTAGATTCGCTCATGTCATTATCCTCGCAGCAAGTGATTTACAGAAACCTTCCCAGATCTCCCAGCCTGACCACCGCTGGCGCTAATCCCTCCAATACCATATTTTCCATCGGCTGCATGTGAACCGTCACCATTTACCCCACCGCGCCCAGCAATCCCCCCAGCACCTCCGGGTTGCCCGAATCCTCCACTCCCGCCATTAGAGGTGGCAGATACCGGTTTTGGTAAGTTAGTCTGGAGATATCTGACCCAAACATTACCTCCATTGCCGCCATTACCTCCATTGCCGCCATTTCCCCCATTGCCACCGTTACCACCAGCACCACCGGGTTTCCCTGACGATGATGAATTACCACGGCCACCATTGCCGCCATCACCCCCATTGCCGCCATAACCCGCTATGCCACCATCACCACCGTTACCGCCATTATTGCTAATACGCACTACACCCTGTACGTCAAAACGGGTACAACGCAGGGCAAACCACCAGCCAGAACCTGATTGACCATCCTGGCCACTCTGACCAAATTGACCATTACCACCAGGGCTACCGGCAGTGGCTGGCTTACGACGAGAAGCATTCTGACCATCAACCCCCCGTTGACCATCAGCGCCATTGGCTCCATCGGCACCATTCACGCCATTAGTACCCAAAATTTGAATATCTGCGACCATGACTCCTCCTTGCCGTTATTGTTTTTTGCCATTGACATAAACTGAGCCTACGGTACCTGCTTTTCCGGCAATTCCTGTGCTCCCCGATATACCATTTTTACCTGAGTTACCACTGGAATAACCACTACCGCCGCCGCCGCCGACACCACCAGAACCACCATTGCCACCAGAACCACCATTGCCGGCAATTGCCCTGGCCTTAAAGGATGCGCTCCCCCCTTCGTCGTAAGTAAAATAGATGTTACCGCCGTTACCGGCGTTACCACCATTACCGCTGGCACCACCATTGCCACCGTTACCGCCATCACCGCCGTTTCCAGCCCTACATTCGCTGGTAGAGCTACCGCCATTCCCTCCTCTCCCGCCATTACCACCGTTACCGCCATTACCGCCATTACCACCATTACCGCCTTGTGTCAGCATATTCACAAAGCCTGTGATAGTGCCGGTTTTAAAATTGACATCCACTGCATCCCCTCCTTTCTCGCCGTCACTTCCTCTGGCGCCCTCAGTACCATTGCCACCCGTAGCACCTGACGTAGCCTGTATTGCACAGGAGTTTTTATTATCTTTACCGGAGTTACCATTACTGCCGTCTTTCCCATTGGAGCCACTGTTTCCGCTCCCGCCATTGCCTCCGTTCCCTCCAATATTTTCAATGCTCGGGCCATCATTATCTGTACCTCCTAAGGCACTAACTATGATCACTTCGTTCGCCTGAACCGTGCCATTGGTGAGATAAATAACTTTACCGCCAGGTTGAATCGTTATCTTATTAAAATTTAAGTTAACGGGTTGCCCGTGACTCTCTTTACTTCCAACAATCAATGGATTACTGGCAGTAACAACGATATCTTCACCACTGTATAACGCGACTTTCATCGGGAAACGTTTAGCGTTCAGAATATCTTCATAATCTTTGACCAAAGGAGAATAACCATAGATATAAGCGCGGAAAGCTTTACATATATCAGCATGATTACCGGTGACATTTGCCAACCGTTCAGCAGAATAGGGTTCAGGTAGCGGATGATGGGGTTCCATTCCGCCTGGTCCATACTCACTGTCAGGCACACCCCCAAGTTCCTTCAATTCTTGTATGGTTTGTACGGTAAAAAACGCAGGTGGCACAGTGGCTATTTTCGGGTCGTCAGAAAATATCACCGGCCCGTCAAAGTCCGAAGTGTTCAATTGCTTTGGCTGCCGCTCGGTACCGGTCAAATGATAATGCTCACGCAATTCAGCCAAAGTTTCGTTAACCGTTTTCATTTTATTCATGGGAGTTCTCCTGAGTTTGGGTATAAGTTTGTACGTTTAGAATCACAGAGGCATCACATATCAGTTGCCCACCTTGCTTAAGCGCCAGAGTGTCAACTACCACCACTATCGGTCTTGAAGTCGGATTGCTAATGTTCAGAACCCCGTCATCAGCTATCTCCAGTTCAGCAATCGCAAAAACATCAACGGTTGCCGGAAAGGATATCGGCGCTTCAACAGGGGGGATACCAGAAAGGGTCAATAGATCAGATGCTGACGACACTTCTGCCGTATAAGAAGGAGCCAGTGACTGTGGGTCGTCAGGCCGTAAAGAGCCTTGCGACGAAGAAGCAACAACAACTTTCTCCGTTACATCGCTCTCTGGGATACCTAATAATTGCAAAACCTCTTTAAATCCTGAGTTATAATTTTTTAATGGCATAGTTTTCTCCGAGAAACTGTAAACAGAAATAATCTGCTGATTATCGCCATCCACGGTGCAAATAACTGGGTAACGGGTACTAACATCAGTAATGATGAAATAACCATTTTCATTGATAGTTTCGATCGTTGCCTTGTTACTAAGAGGGTGTTTGTTGTCAGCAAAAACTGCGCGGATTTTATCCATGTCGTGTCGCTGGAATATCGGTAATTGATCGATACCCAGATCGAATATTGGTGTAGTTGGCTTCCACTGGCTGATCTGTGGTTGGGTACGTTGATTTTCACCCAAGAATTTGCCGTAATTCATCGCCACCAGAGTACGGAATGAATCTATCGCCAGATGTCCAGCAACAATATGCTGGCGCTTAGCTGGATCAGGCACTAAGGTCGAATCAGGGACAGTTACCAGGAAAGTACCGTCAGGATTATAAATATCAAGGATATAATCCGTTGGATCCCGCCCTTCGTTACGGTATGACAAGACATAAATATATCCCTTCGTCTCAACCGCAACATCCAGATACTTAATCCCGGCTGGCTTATTCAGTGGCATATAGGACAGATAATCCGCTACCGTAATCTGAGTAGGATTCGTTGTATTAAGGGTTAACAGCCAGGATCGAGCGCTGCTAAGATCATCAATTTGCCATTTGACACCTTGACCGATAGCGGTAACCCGCACATTACTCAAATCGTTATATACAGATACCGTTTGTCCCTGAGCGGTCAGCGTGTAAGTCGCGGGTTTCTGCGGATCATATACCAACCAGCTCAGCCCTTGCTGTATCACGTCAACCGTTGTGCTGCCAACTGGGTCAATATTACCGTCTGCGGTCTGGTTATAACTTAGATAGATCCCATCTTGCGCAAAGGTTTTAATAATCTGCTCGTCCAGTACTCCAGCATTCAGCGAACGTATAAAGTTTGGATCACTGTTACTGAACAGGAATGTCAACCCCTGCACACGAAATGCTTGTTGTAATTCCGGGGAAAACTCCTGAGCATCCAGTGTTGCCTGATAATCAGCGGTAGCAAGTTGAAACAGTGTTGCACCCGCAAAACTCGGGAATGGGTTCCCTTTAGTATCAAACGCCTGAATACGGGTATTGAATGTCTCCAATAATAGTATGCGGCCATCTGGCGTTACGGTTAGGGCAATTGGCCCATGAGTTAGCCCTTGCAGAATCCCTTCTCCAGAGACAATTTGTGCCGCTGGAGCCTGATCATCCGGATAGCCCTGATCACCCAACGTCAGGATCTGCATCTTGCTATATTGCCAACTGACAGCAATGACATAGCCGCTCGGATGAACCACCATCGCATCAAGATGTGGAATGGTGAAAGTCCCCCACGAAAGCGGATTATCCGTCAAACCAAAATTATGGCTGCCATCGCGCAGATCCACCCGACGTAAGTGATATTCACCAAACCGTGAATCAATAATAAAGTTATAAGGCGTGATGGTTTTTTCGTCCGGTCCTTCGCCAAAACTGTTATAACTGATCAGTGGTTGTACTTTGAAACCTACCGCAGATAATTTCAGACGCTCATTCAACGAGTCGTTGCTCAAAGTGGAAATGTTTTGCAACACGTACATCTGGCCGCTATTGGGTGGACTTAATGGATCTTCCAGTGGAATATCCTGCCCAGAAGCCTGATAGCAATAACCAACCTGATAATCTGAATTCAGGATTGTCATATTGACCAGCTTGCAGATGTTATTGCCTACATTGCTACAATTGGTTGAAGACTGGGTTTCCAACGGCACGCTGCCTTCAATCCACTGGTACTCTTTTTTACCGCTATCGTAAGACAACTGTTCCCAATATTCGTATTGAGTCACCTGAGTCAGCGGCACCAACATCTCTTTTATATTACCGCAGACGCGCATGATGCCTTCATTAGGGTCGTCTGGCTGCGCATTCAGCAGATCACTGGTGTAGCTCCCCGCTAACCAGCCAGTGGCTGAATAGACATTAGCCTTGATTTTGAGTGTTCCACCCCAGCCAACCGAATTGAAATTAAAAGATAGTGGTGTATTGGAACCTGTCGCGGGTAATGGAATAGTCTGGGTATAGTAGGTGCCGTTGGTATATTCAACGGTTACCTGGCACTGTACTGCCACCGGCGGCCAGATTGCGGTTTTCGGACGGCCCGCTTCACCATGAGCAGGATCGGGATTCAGGGTAAAAGCCAAAGTCATCTGGCGCTTGATATCCACTTCCAGGGTAGCTGGTGTGGAAAGCAACTCACCCGTCGTCACTGCAATCTGCGCAAAATCTAGCGCAATTGAAGCAAGCCGAAACGCCCAACCCACCACCGGAACCGCCTGAGCGGCTGCACTGGCTGCTATCTGGGCGGTAACATAAGTGGCTAATGCTTCCATCCCTTTTTTGGCCAAAATACCAATGGCAATACTGGCTAAACTGGTGAGCACTTTCTTGGTATTGAATAACGCGGCTCCGACAGCTGCCCCACCACCAATCAACGGGAAGGCAACAGCGGCTAATGCAGCAACACTATCCTTATCGGAAATAAAATCTTTATACCACTGAGTGTTAGTCACTGCGGCACCAGCCAACATCATCAGGGCCGGAATACCGTACTGGAACATGCCAGTTAAAATCACACCCGGCCAGATAATCGGGTCTTCCCAGCGGGAAGTTCCCAAACCACCAAACAAGAATTTAGCCGCCTGAGCTTCCGCTGGCCAGGGTAAGCCAAATTTAGTGGGATCAGTGGGCATCGGAATCCCCATGATCGTATTGACATTAGCCAATACACCCAGGGCTTTTTGTGATGGCGTTTCAAATAATGCCGCCAACTCTTTAGGAAAATAAAATGGCCAATCACCATCAACTGTCGGATTATCAATTGGTTGTTCCATCTTAGTGTCTTTAAAGAACTGAATATAGACACCTAGCTGACGTAAGTATTTGTTCTTAAAATCAATGGAAAAATGGCTTTGGCTGCTATCGTAACGGATGCTGTCAGCATACACATCCATACCGTGATTAGGAGTACGGTTGGTGGCAGTCCAAATTTGGTTGGTGCCCCGCTTAACAGTCAATGCTGCTGCCTGATCTTTGAATTCGGCAACGTCCAGAGACGCACTTTGGCTGACACTCCAGTTATGATTTTGCAGGCGACCATCATTATGCGAAGTTTTCAGCGCATTAGATGTTGGCGAGCCGGAATAATTCTCCGTATCATCCGATAGGTTATATTGCATCACCGGATCACCTTCGGCGAAAATCACCTGTCCGTCTTGACCTACCCAGTCAAATTCGTAAAACATTGCGTTGCCATCAGGGTCAACCAATTGCCCATAAGTGGCAAAACCGCCTGTCTCTGTCGCGGGTCCCTGACTCGATATTGATATAGCCAGTTCATAAACTCGGTTATATTGCAGTGGGTCTATTGCCTCCGGTGGGGCAATATGTGAATGAGTGACAATTGATGCTGCATAAGCCTGACTGTTAGATAATTCCGGATGGGAAAACACAATAGAGCAAGCAACATCCCACGGTGTTTTAATTTCATTAGCCGCAACCCACAAATCGGCGTAATGAATAGAATTTCGCGCTAAATGTTGGTTATTAACACCGAGAGCACTAAGTTTACCCGGCAAAGCCATCTCTATATTATTTACTGTCAGTTTTTCTCTGTTACGTTTGGCATAATGATGTAAATGAGCATTGGGAATATGATAAGAAAGATGATAAAGAACCGGTAATGAAGAACGATAAGGCCCGGATTTATCACCAACCACTTTAATTAGCGTAACGTGATGAGGTAAAAAATAGTGTTCAGGTACCTCCGCGAAATGGCTGATATTGTGTGAACCGTAACTCAGAACCATATCTATTGCAGGATTTTCTCCAGCTGCTCTGGCTAAACTTGACTCATCATGTTCTTGCAACGGTATATTATATTCACCAACCCAAAGGTTTAATTGACTGGATTGGGTACGTAAATGGCTTTGAGCTAGGTCAAAATGTAGAATATGCGTTTTCATTTGTATTTCATCTCTCTAAATGACTATTTTCGTTATCACAATAAATACTCAATAACCGTATAAATAATCCGGCAGAAAATCCCGAAAAAACAATCCCCATGAGAATGAATACATCCTCCTATAGACTTATTTTTTAAATGATAAGCACCTGAAACTAAGTAGAAAAAAATTTCTCTACTTTACAAAAATCAATTTAATGTGACATAAAGCTAACTTTCAATTTTAGCTAATTAATGGTTTCAATTTTAAATCTTTATTATTCGACTTTATTAGTATGAATTAAATTAAGAGTAAAAATAATCCTCTAAAATTATAAAACCTATCTTCAATAATAAAACAAGCCTTTAAACAAACTCATCTCATAAATTAAGAGGGCATTTAAATAAATTAGTCTCATAAATTAAGAGGGCGTTCAGAATTCTGTGTCACGTTAATTTATCGGTTATAACGTTATTACATTATCCAAACGCTCTTCAAAGGTCGTATATTCAATCTGTTGATTGTGTTAAACGTAGTATTCACTTTCAATGAAAGTGCCGATGACATTATTCGCGTACTTTGGTAGATAAATTGCCCGACTCTTCTCTTATAGCAATATCCCAACTAAAGGCGCTAATGATGAGGGATATTTTTGCGAAGCATGGAAAAAAGCTGTTGCTCTGTCTTGCACAGAGACAAACCACCTTCAGTATGTACTTTCACCAGCCACGGCTGTACCAATCCAGCCTGCTCAAGCTGCGTTTTTTGCAGGAACACGGTTTCAGTGCTGCCGGAACTGATCATTTCTCCATTTGCCAGCACATATAAGCCATCGCAGATTTGATAGATTAAATCTATATCGTGACTGGAAATAATGATCCTTTTACCTTCAGCAGCAATAGTGTGGATAATATCTAGCATTTGTTGGCGACCTGCCGGATCAAGCCCTGCGGTTGGTTCATCCAGCAATAAATATTCAGCATCCATAACCAGCGCACCCGCAATAGCGACTCTTTTTTTCTGACCAAAACTCAGGTATTGAATAGGCTTATCGCGAAAAGTGTGTGCATCTACCTGTGTCAGTGCATATTCGATCCGACGCTGAATTTCAGTTTCATCAACACCCAGATTACGCAAGCTAAAAGCGAGATCACTGTTGATATCGGTATAAAAAATTTGTTGGTCGGGGTCCTGAAAAACTGTCACAACACGCTGGCGCAGGGCCATCAGACCTTTTTTACTGTAATCCAGCGGTGTGTTATTCCACCAGACTGCGCCTTTTTGTGGGCGCAGAATACCGGAAAGATTCATAAATAAGGTGGATTTGCCACAGCCATTTGCACCAATAATGCCAGTAACCTGAAAGCGACTGAAATCAAGTGTGAGATCTTTTAAGACCGGATCATCCTGATAGCTGAAAGACAGTGCCCGAGTTTCTAACATATTATTTCACCTTACTTTATGGTTTTCTTATTGTTAAATGGAAATTCCCCTGATATAGCTTGAGTTCCAATGCCACGCTCATTTGCTGATAACGGTTCATTACCCGCACAAATAACATACTGATTAGCATTGCCAATGAGTGGTAGCTCGTTCGCAAAGTGCGGTAACCGAACCGTAATGACTGCGCATGATGAATTGCGGCTGCTTCCTCTACAAAGATAAAAATAAAACGCCATGTCAGCAGGAGTTGTTCGATTAGCAAATGAGGAACGCGGCAAAATTTCAGTAATCTGATTATCTGCTCAAAGGGCATGTTCATCATGAACCAGAATGTTGCAGATAGCGCAGCAAGGCTGCGCCAGAGAGTTTGGTTAGCTATCTGAATTCCCTGCGTATCAATGCCAAACCAATATTGCCCGATACGAAATCCCCACAGCAGTTTTTCCGGCTGCATACCAATGGACAACACAATAGCAATCAGGCCAAATACCAAAAAACTGCAAGGAATTAACAGCCACTTCAGATAACGCAGCAGGCTGATCCGCAATAGATAGCAGCTAAGCATCACAAGCCCGACCAACAACACGGCCTGCCCCAATGGCGAAAGCACCATTGCCAGAGTCATGAATAAGAGATACAGGGCGAATTTCGCCCTGGGATCTTTATCACGCCAGCGGCTCTGGTAACTGAGTTTATCTATTCCGATCATGATCTTTCCGATTACGGTGATAGTAACCAAAAATGTAGAAAATCACGGCGGTCCCCAGACTTCCCTGTAAAGTAAACAACAGGCTTTCAATCTCACCACTGGCAGGTTCATAGAAGGATTCAAACCACGGTGTATAATCCGGCGCTATTTCCATAATCTGAGCTTCTGCCTGCCCATCTGCTCCACCAAATTCGCCGCCATGCTCAATGAAAAACGGGATAATACACAGGGCTGCAACGAGGGACAGTAATATCAAGGTCTTTTTCATTTGTTGTTCTCCTCAGAAACTACGGGCCTGAATTAATTGTCTTTTTACCAGCTGGTCGTAAATCAGTACGGTTAGTAACCCTTCAGCCACGGCAATGGGAAGCTGAGTTATGCAGAAAATACCCATGAATTTAAGGATCGCCGCCCCCATACCGAGTTGCGGATCAGGAAAAGCAACACCCAACTGAATGGAGGTCATGGCATAAGTGACGATATCAGCGACAAAAGCACACAAAAAGACGCTAATATCTTTGCGCATTCCCGTCTTGCAGGAGAAACGCCAGATCAAATACCCGGCCAGCGGGCCAATAACTGCCATTGACATTCCGTTAGCACCCAGCGTTGTGATACCGCCATGCGCCAGCAATAGCGCCTGAAACAGCAAGACAATTGCGCCCAGTATTGCAACAACGGAAGGGCCAAATAGAATCACCGCCAGCGCCACGCCGGTAGGATGTGAGCAACTTCCGGTAACCGAAGGAATTTTCAGGGCTGAAAGGACAAAAATAAATGCGCCACACAGTGCCAGCAGGACTTTCTGATTCCCCTCATCCTGCACAATCTGGCGTAACTTTACCAACCCGACCGCCAGACAAGGCAGAAAAGCCAGCCACCAGCCAATCGCCCACATGGGGGGCAAAAAACCCTCCATGACATGCATAGCAAAAACTTCCTGCGGTGCCATCACCAACAACAGCGCGATAATTGCACTCAATAACGTAGAGTTCGTCAGTTTCTGTTGCATAACTCACCTCGATAATTGCCAGTTTTTATTAATTAAAATCGTTGAAAAATAAGATAACTCCTGTCTGCAATCTTTTTCACTGAACGGCAGTGTGGTAAGGTCGCGCCAGCATTGTTCACCCGGCAATGTGGCATCAGCCATCATCAATGCATGTTCCAGAAGATTGTGACGTTGTAACAAGTTGCGGATCAGGGGGAAACGGGAATAGACTTTCATCAGGACAAGGCAATCGTGATTGAGCAATGCCTGTTCTAAAGTGGTTTCAGAAGCAGTACAGGAAATCACAGCCAATGTCTGGTTTTCCATTGCCAAGGGCATCGTACTGGCAGCGGCGATAGCAGAAAATGAAGTTATTCCCGGAACAATTTCCAGCCACGGCGGAATGACCATCTGCGTCGATACCAGTCGCTGCGAAAGGTATACCCATGTGCTGAACAGCATAGGATCACCCAAAGTGATAAAACCGACTTTTCTGCCATTGAACACTTCTTCTTGCAATGAGTGAGCAACTTCATCCCACACTGCGTTTTTAGCGTCTATATCGGCTTTCATTAAAAAGTGGTAAGTGAAAACTTTGGTTTCCGCCAAAAGATATTCTTCAATAATGGAGTGAGCAAGACTTTTGGCTCCCTTTTTACCCGTTGGCGTATAGATCACATCAAGTTCAGCAAGAATGCGGGCTGCCCGTACCGTAATCAGATCACTGGCTCCCGGCCCTACGCCAATAACATACAATCTCCCCATATTATCCGACGATTTTTTGTCCATCAGGCTTTCTCCTGACAGTTCAGCGCACAAGTAAGGTGGTCGACAAACATCTGCCGAATTTTCGGATTTTCTCCCAATCCCTGTAGCCAGGGGATTGCGGCTATTCCGGCTTTTTCCAGCTGTGATTTCCACGAGCCATCTTCACTTGAAGCCATGTCATTGATGGCATGATCTCCGGCCACCAGCATCAATGGCATCAGGTATACCTTACGGATCCGTTGCTCTTTTAATCCTTTTATAATCAGGGGAAGTTCCGGATAACTTTCAACCGCACCTACCCGTGCCGGAAAGTGATAATGATTCATCAGATGGTCAAGACAGGCGTAAGCAGAAAAAGCATGGTGCTCTGTACCATGTCCCATAAAGACGACACGTTCGTTTTCCGTCAGTACAGGAAGCTGGTGGTGTAATGCCCGCATCAGTTGCAGATAATCATCAAAATGGCTGAGTAACGGAGCGCCGAGCACTAATCGTCTAAAGCGAGGACGAAATTTTTCAACTTCATGTAACACCTTTTCATATTCATCGCCCTTGATAATATGCAAACACTGAACGGCAACATCGTTATAACCGGCGTGGTGCAATCTGGTTAACGCATCATGGGGGTTATCAATATGAATATCATCGCGCTGGCGCAATTTGCGAATGATCATACCGGAGGTAAATGCCCTGAAGAGTTCCCTGTCCGGAAATACGGATGCCAGTTGTTGCTCACAGGCTTCAATATTATTTTTCAGTGTTTCGTGATAACTGGTTCCGAAACTGATCACCAATAGTGCTTTTTTCATTTCGTTTTTCCTTATTGGTTTGTTTTAATTTGCCAACAAGCACGCCATCTCTTCTAATCCATGAATCTGAGTGATCCCCTCACCTTCAAATTGTTGTTCTGGGCGACAAAGCACAATGCAGGGCAGCCCAAGAGAAAGACACGGTTCCACTTTTTCCCTGAAGCCCCCCTGTTCACCAGACTCTTTGGTAATCACAACATCTGCCCGGCAAAACTGGTAAAAAGCCCGATTAAAATCAGCACTGAACGGGCCTTTCAGGGCAAAAATCTGATCGACAGATAAGCCGCAGGATTCACACATTTTCAGCACTTCTGCGGTTGGTAATACCCGGGCCAGTACCGTTTTCTCTTTCAGGTACGTCATATAATCGGCCAGTTGTTTACTGCCGGTTGTCAGCAAAACCCGTGTACCCAGCCTGACCGCTGTTTCGCATGCCTGTTTGATGGTTGTGACTTTATGAATAAGCGGGTTATCGACGGTATCAATATCGCTGGGTCGGATATAACGAATGAGAGGAATACCTAACTTCTGGCAGGCACTGACAATATTCTGGCTCAGTCGTTCAGCATAGGGATGCGAGGCATCAATCACCCTTTCCATTTCCCGCGTTTTCAAGTAATCAGCCATCTCTTCCGCTTCCATTCTGCCGGTAATTATTTCGCCACGGATCCCCATCGCCTGTTGTACGCCTGCGGAAGTTGCCACTGACAGGCAGTAATTGATACCGACAGTATCCATCATCTGACAAATCTGGCGGGCATCGCTGGTTCCGCCAAAAATGAGAGTCGCTGGCCGTTTCATAACCGGTATCCCCTTGGTGTGATCATCAGTCCGTCACGTACATATGTTGACTGATTACCCACTATCACCAGACTACGCATATCAACACGGGAGAAGTCCATTGAGCCAAAAGTGGTCAGCCATTTATCTTCATGTTTACGTCCTGCTGCTTTCACGACTCCCACAGGCGTATCTGCCGATTTCCATGGTTCCATCAGGGCAAATGCCCGGGCCAGATGTTCTTCCCGTCCACGGCTGCGCGGATTATAGAAACAGATGACAAAATCGGCTTCTGCCGCGGCCTTCACCCGTTTTTCGATCAATTCCCACGGCGTAAGCAAATCACTCAGGCTGATATGACAAAAGTCATGCATTAACGGTGCCCCCAGCAAAGCAGCGCAGGCGGTACTTGCCGTCACTCCCGCCACCAGCCTGACTTCTACATTACGTTTTTGCTGGCTGACCAGTTCCAGAATCAGACCGGCCATGCCATAAATACCCGCATCACCACTGCAAACCACCGCCACATTTTTACCCTGTTCTGCCAGCTCAATAGCTGTCTGACAACGTTCTATCTCCTTACACATGCCAGTTTTAATAATTTCCTTGTCACCAACCAACGGTTTCACTAAATGGGTGTAGGTTTTATAACCCACCACGATATCAGCGGCTTTCAGGGCTGTTATCGCTTCCTGCGTCATCATGGCTTCGCTACCGGGACCAATTCCAATAACAGTTAACATGGATTCAATACTCCTAATGTGATGGTGACACCTTGCTCTCGCAGGGTATGGCCAACTAAGTGCCCTTTACTCATTAGCCAGGCCACAGGCTGGGAAACACTGCCGATGCCTACCGTTTTCCGGACAAATTCAGATGTGGGAAATACTTGTTCATAGTGGGAAAGCTGATTAACAGAAAAAGTCTGGAATGGAATTTGATGCTGGTGGCTTAATTGGATTAATGCTGGTTCGTCTTTTTTCAATTCAATACTGCCGATAGCTTTCAGTGACAGTGGTTCAAGGTTGAGTTCCAACAGATGGCGTTCTAAGAGTTCGGCACATCGCTCAGGTTCTACCCCTCGCCGGCAACCTATTCCTGCCACAATACGGCGAGGAATTAATTTAAATACAGGGATTGCCAGCATTAGATTAGTGCGCTCATAACTGACGTATACCAAAGCATCCAGCTCAGGGCGCTCTTCCAGAAAATCGACGGGAATGAACCCACGTATATCGTAACAATTTTTTTCATCACTCAAATCAGGGTGAAACCAAATTCCAACCCGTTTACCGTTAACCAGCATTTGATTAACGGTTTTAACGCTCTCGCGGAAATTCTCCATCTTTCCATCTAATTGTTGGGATAAGAGATCCAGCGCCGCGACCTGATTAACATCCGTTGCTGTCGTAATAACGGCCTGACCATCAAGGATATCGGCAATCTGCTGTGCCAGTTTATTTGCTCCTCCCATATGCCCTGACAATAAACTGATAGCAAACTGCCCTTTTTCATCCAGCACGATAACCGCCGGATCAGTCATTTTATCCCGGAGTAAAGGCGCAATAACCCGAATGGCGATCCCTGTTGCACCAACCATGATCAGTGCGCTATACCGTGTGAATACTTTGCGTACCGTATTGGAAAAACTACCGTCAAATGTGAAAAATCCACTTTCCACCAGCTCAAGGGAAGTAAAGCAATCTATCGCTAAATAGGACTGCAAACGACGAGCCAGTGCGATGCCTCCCGCTGTCAGGCAAAACAAGGCATATTTGTTATCAGGTGCGACTGCATTAACTGACGTTGTCACTCCATCTGTTATAGTGTCAGCAATCATTATGTCAGGCGCTACGGTATTCATGGCTGAACCTCGCATCGTACAGTTTTGAATAGTGGTATTCTTGCCCAAGAAAAGCGCCCACCAGAATCAGAGCCGTTTTACGAATACCGGCACTGCGGACCTGTTCAGTAATGGTTTCCAGTGTTCCACGCACAATCTGTGAATCAGGCCACGTTGCCTTATAAACCACCGCAACCGGTGTTCCCTGTTCATAACCGCCCTGAATTAACCGAGCAACAACCTCCCTGATGTTCTGTACCGAAAGGAAAATCGCCATTGAGGTTTGATGAGCGGCAAAGGCTTCCAGTGTCTCCTGCGGGGGCATTGGTGTTCTGCCTTCCATACGGGTAATAATTAAACTCTGGGCAACTTCGGGGACGGTGTACTCCACCCCTAATTGCGCGGCCGCGCCAAGAAATGAACTCACGCCGGGAACAGAGATAAAACTGATCCCGTGGTTTTTCAGCTCCTCCGCCTGTTCACGAATAGAACCAAACAGCGATAAATCTCCCGTTTGCAGACGAACCACCAATTTTTTCCCTTTCACGCCATTCACCATTAATTCGGTGATCTCTGATAACGTTAATCCGGCACTGTCATGGCATTCAGCATCAGGTCGGCAATAACTCAGCAGCTCGTGATTAACCAGTGATCCGGCATAAATCACTATCTGAGCCTGACGTAATAATTGATATCCCTTTAGGGTAATCAGACTCTTATCTCCCGGCCCCGCACCAACAAACCAGACTTTTTCGGTGTCAAAGCTGACGTTATCCATTCTGTACCTCCGGATAAGAACCTTTCCGGCAAGACAGTAAGTAAGTCGGATTGTTAGGTCTGAAATAATGCCCCTGTCCTAATGCGGTCAGTTCCCCCACCTGAATTTCGCGCCCGTCCAGCTCTGCTACCGTACACGCTCCCAAATAGGACAATGCCTGTGTGAAATTTTCTAACAGAATGAAAGTCATGACCAAACGCCCGTCTGAATTCAGGTTGAGCAACGCCCAGTCAATAATTTCGGTCAGATGGCCACCCGTTCCGCCAATGAAAATAGCATCTGCACTGATTTCCAGTGGCACAGGGGCTACCCCCGATTTAATACGGATCTGATGGCAGGAAAAATGCTGAACATTTTCAGCCAGTAGCAGTAATGCATCTTCTTTGCGTTCAATGGCGATAATATCCAGAGCGGGATAACGCAGTGCCGCTTCAATACTGACGCTGCCAGTACCGGCACCGACATCAATAAAATGTCGGGCGTTTTCCAGTTGCAAACGTTCCAGTGCCAGCGCTCTAACCACTTCTTTGGTCATTGGAATGCGATGACCACGCAAAAACAGTTCATCTTTCATAGAAATCACCCTTCAGGATAATCACGACATTCAGGCCATAATGAATGTCGCCACGTTGCGCGATCTGCTCTGCTGTCAGGCAACGAATGTGTTCATGTTTGTGGGATAAGTTTTCACCAATCACCATGTAACGCTGTTGCCCTCGCGCCAGAATTTCCTGTGCAATCTGGTAAGGGCCAATCACGTTATCCGTCACCATGGCGATTTTTTCGTGTTGGAGTAACCAGTCAAAATCCGGCTTGCGACCGTGACTGCTGGTGAGATAAATGTCATTCATATCCAGCAAAATTTGCGCACACAAATACTGGACTGAACTGATACCGGGAATAATGCGGATATTTTTTCTACCATTATGCTGGTCATCAGCATCTGGTTCTTTTGTAGTAAAAGATAGCTTTGAGAAATGTTGGCTAATCCGTTTACCGATGCCATAGAAAAGCGGATCACCTGAAGCCAGTACAACAACTTTGCGATGCTGATTTTGTTCCAGCCACTGCATTAACGTATCCATATCAGCATTCACAGGATGGGTTTCACCATCGAAGTAAGGAAATTCGGCAAGATGACGTTTTCCTCCAACCAATACATCAGCATGACTGATAACATCCAGCGCAGACAGTGTCTGATTTTCCAAAGCTCCCGGGCCAACGCCCACAACCGTGATCATCGTCCGCCCTCCATAAAATCCTGCACGATCTGGTCTACAGGCCGGTTACAGCCTAATACCTGATTATCAAAGGAGAACAAAATGGCGTCACACTGGGGTTTACTCTTGGCGAAACGCAACATTTGGTCGATGCGCCAGCCTATTTTCTGCGCTATCTGCTGATACACTCCCTGCCAGCCCTGTTCAGCTATCAATTCAATGGCAGCTTCAGTGGTGTCACACTGATCCACGGCCTGAATCAGTTCGAAAGGAGCTCCCATTAAAGCCAGACTGGCAATCAGAGTTTCCATGCGTCCATCGGCAATATGGCTGTGAGTATGAAAAATACCTGCGGCAATTTTCACTAATTTGCCGACATGCCCGACCAGCACGATATGGCGGAATTCCAAACGTACTGCTTCCTGTAACATATAACCGACAAAGTTACTCATGGTGACAACATAACTGGCATCAATACCCAGCTGCTGGCTGACAAAACGTTCCCCATGATTACCCGGCACAAAAATAATGCGATCCAGCCCACTGGCACGTTTCGTTTCTAACTCCAGTGCCAGTGAACGTTTCCAGCTCTCTTCTGACATCGGAGTTACAATGCCTGTTGTACCGATAATCGAAATTCCGCCTTTAATCCCCAGTCGATCGTTATAAGTTTGCTTCGCTCGCTCCTTACCTTCAGGTGCAAAAATGATGATATCTGCTCCCCGATTCGGACCGATTACCTCCCGTACCGTCTCTTCTATGGTCTGACGAGGGGTTTTATTGATTGCCGCCCAGCCTATAGGTAACCCGACGCCCACCCGCGTTACCCTGCCAATACCGTCACCGCCATCCAGTGTGATAACACCGCTGTCATTCAGGGATACCCGGGCAAAAATCAGCATCCCGTGAGTTGCGTCTACGTCATCACCACCATCTTTGCGGATAGCAGCGACAGCTTGATCGCCTTCAATCAAGGGCTGTTCAATATTCAAAGCCAGTGTGATGCCGGAAGGGGTGACAATTGAAACCTGATGGATAACCTGCTGACGCAGGATCATTAACGCAGCAACCTTTGCCGCAGCGGTCGCACAAGAACCGGTAGTATAGCCTTTACGATACTGTTTTCCTCTGTGCCAGACTGTACCGAGTTCAATGAGATCATTCATGGCTCACCTCTGGCATCCGGTACAGAATCGCGTTGATTATCGCAGCCGCAATATTGCTGCCTCCTTTACGGCCTTTTGCTGCAATACAGCTTATTCCGCTCTGGATTAGGGCATTTTTTGATTCTTCTGCCCCAACAAACCCAACCGGTACACCGACGACAGCAATGGGGGCAACTTGATGTTCCATCAAACGAAACAAGGCTGTCGGAGCATTACCGAAAATAAAAATCTTCTCTCCCGGTTCTTGCATAGCCAGATCGACAGCCGCCATCGAACGCGTAATTTGCTGCGCTTTCGCCATGTGAATAGTACGGCAATCGCTGACATAACAACGGCATTTGCTTCCATACTGAGCCAGACGGGTTTTGTTAATGCCGGACAGCGCCATAGTTGTATCGGTATATAGCGTACAGCCACGCAATATACCGTTACGAATAAGATGAAAAACATCAGGGGAAAAATAGAGAAGATTAAGCCAGTCAAAATCAGCAGTGGTATGAATGACCCGTTTGATGACCGCTTCCTGCTCCTCATCGACAAAGTGAAAATCAGGATATGACTCGGAAATAATCCGGCTGATGATATCGAAACTATTTTTTTCAATCTGTTGGGGCTGTCGGATGTAATCACTCATGTTATTCCCTCCTTATATCATCACGCTGAACAGGCTATACAGCAGGGCAAAAAGCAAAAGCGCCATGACTGATGCTACTTGCATTATTCGAACAGACTGAGGTATATCCTCTGGTGTGACTTCGCGCTTTGCATCACCAATCCACGGCTTTTCGACCAGCTGGTTAAAGTAAACATTCGGCCCACCCAAGCGGATACCTAATGCCCCTGCCATAGTTGCCTCTGACCAGCCACTATTCGGGCTGCTGTGCTGGTAGCGGTCACGCCAGCCAATACGCAATGCCTGACGAAAATCCTGCCCCTGCCATTTTGCGGCCATTGCCAAGAGGAGCCATCCAAGACGTGCAGGTACCCAATTCGCGACATCATCCATACGGGCTGAAAACATTCCTATTGCCTGATAACGGGGAGTTTTATATCCCACCATTGAATCAAGGGTATTGATTGCCTTATAAGCCATAGCAAGTGGAGCGCCACCAAGCATTAAGAAAAATAAGGGCGCAATAACGCCGTCTACGCTGTTTTCAGCCACGGTTTCAATCACAGCACAGCTAATTTGTGGTGGTTGTAATTGAGAAGTGTCACGACCAACAATTTTGGCAAGTTCCTGACGGCTGATATCCAACTTATTGTGATCTGTAGCTTCCTTACACAATGCCTGATAAACCGCATTTGCTGCATCGCTCAGGCTTCGCCCTGCCAGCATGGTATAAATCAGCCAGATTTCTGCTACACATCCCAGCCAGAACATCAGCCCATAGGCCAGTTGTAAAAGCCAATAGCTCGCCAGCCAAGTACTCCCCACAACGACAAGCCATAGCAACACACCGCCCCATTTCAGGCTGGTTTCGGTCTGACAAACCCGACGAATAAATTGCTCAGATCGGCTGATAAGCTGCCCTATCCAGCGAACGGGGTGAGGCCAATGAAGAGGATCACCCAACTTCATATCCAGAATAAAAGCGGAGAACCACAATAAGACGGTCATAACAGCCTCCGGGCCAGCATTAACCAGCGATGGAGCAAATGAGGCCGTTGGGCAAAATGAATATGCAGATAACCCGCCAGCGTATTGCCATTCAGGTAACTGCCCTGCCAGCTTTTCTGGATTTTCTCTGAGTCTTCTTTGGTGTTTGTTTTCTTAATACATTGAAAAACCGCTGGCTGAGTCGTAATAAAATCTGAGTAATGAAACTCATGGCCACGTAACGTTTCTCCCTTCGCAATTAAAGGCGTATCGCACATTGCCGTGGCTTCGCAGTAACCAAAGCGTTTCAGGTGATCCCCCATCCGGCTTTCACCAGAAATCAGCCCTACCATGTTATGCCTCACACCATCTGCATCAATCAGGGCATCACCGAGATACATCAATCCCCCGCATTCTGCATAAATGGGAATACCTTTCTGGTGTGCCTGACGTAATGCTGTATGCATGGCGCAGTTGGCAGCTAAAGTACGGGCATAAATTTCAGGATATCCTCCCCCCAGATAAACCATCTGACATTCAGGAAGTTGGTGATCATGCAGAGGGCTGAAACGTTTGATTGATACACCGGCCTTTTCCAATAACAACAGGTTATCCGGGTAATAAAAGTGAAATGCTTCGTCTTCTGCCAGTGCCAGTGTTAAACCCTGCCCTAGAGTAGGATCAACCAAAGAACTTATATCGCCTTTTGGCAGCGAAGATAGCCGGGTTAAATCCAGCAACTTATCCAAATCTATCGAGTCTGCAACCTGCTGGGCAAGACGGGACCAGCGTTCAGTAGGCTGATCTCGCTGTTCTTGTGCTGGGAGCAAACCTAAATGACGGGAAGGCAGCGTCACTTCAGGCATAACGGGAAGCCGCCCCAAAACAGGAATACCGCAGTAATTTTCAATTGCCTGTTTTAAAAGCTGAAAATGACTATCCCGATTAACGCGATTAATCAGCACACCAGCAATATTCACTGCCGGATCAAATAGCTGAAATCCCATCACTGTTGCAGCAATCGAGGTGGAAACAGCCTTACCATCCACCACCAAAATTACCGGACAACCCAGTTGCTTTGCCATCGCTGCACTGCTGCAATAGTCAGGATCAGTGCCATAACCATCATACAGCCCCATCACGCCTTCAATGACGGCAACATCGTAATCAGCTATAGCTTCGTTAAATAAACCATTCAGGATAGGTTCCGGGAGCATAAAAGCATCAAGATTCCGTGAAGCAACCCCCGTTACCGCACAATGCCATCCGCCATCCAGATAATCAGGCCCGATTTTGAACGGTTGTACCCGTAGTTTTCGGTTTATCAAGGATCGCATAATGCCCAACGTTACCGTTGTCTTACCACATCCGCTGCCTGTACCTGCGATGACAAAAGCATATTTCTGTTGCATGTGCTTACCCCAAAACATATAAATTCTGATTTGATATTAAAATCAGATTTAGTTTTTAAGACTTTCTTAGTTTTAATCTTGTATTAGTAATAGGATGTTAAATTCATGCATTCCTAATCATTGACATATATCAAACAAAATGATTTTTAATTAACCCGCCATATAACAATTAATATTC
>NZ_CAWQJR010000078.1:0-4582 GCF_963894935.1 Xenorhabdus sp. PB61.4 | reverse complement strand
TCTTGATGTGACATAGCCTTTATTCCTTTATTTCTCTCAGTTTGGCGACTTAAAGTTATAAAGGAGCGGCTATGTCATTTCAACTCATCATAAAAGTCGAGCATCGCGTTAATATATCTTTGTAGTGGCATAAGGATCACGGGCATTTTTTCAGGACAGGATAGTCAATGCGCACTCTGCCATTTTGCCTTATGAAAGAGGGAAGTATGCCATTGAACAACTTATGACAGTAGGATCGAAAGAAAAGATAGAAAAAGCAGCCGGAGCGACTATCCATTATGTGGACTCTGGAATTGATACTGGAAGAATCATAAAATTTAAAAAAATAAAATCATTATGGTCATTACCTTCTATTTGGGCAGTCAAAGGTGAATCCTATTTATTAGCCTTTGATCTAATGCCTGACTATTTAAATAGTAAATCAAAATTCAATTTTCAGGATTGTATTCCTGTAGATGAAAATCTAGAAAGTCCGTTGTTTTATAGTAAAAACTTTACTGAAGATGTTCAGCTTCTGGCTGAGAAAAAATTTCATTTATATAAGCTAGGAGAGTAACATGTTTGATATTAACTGGGGGGCTTTTCTTGGTTGCAAGCCTTACCATAAACGCAATTCCTGGTGCTGATGTTGTTTATGTAACAGGGAAGTATTATACAAAGGGGAAAAGAAGTGCCGTATTATCAGCTACCGGATTAGCCGTCGGTTATTATTTTTATTACATGGTTAGGTATTACCGCTATACTTCTGTCAAACCCATCACTCTTTGGAGTCATTCAATTAATTGGTGCTGTTTATCTAATATGGATGGGCAAGAGTATTATTCAGTCTTCTCCCATAACGAATAAGCAAAACAACGAACAAAATAGTCATAAAAAAATACAAAAGATTATGATTTCTTAGGAGGATTTGTTATTAGTGTTCTTAATCCTAAAGTAGGATTATTCTTTGTTTCATTTTTCCCTCAATTTATAACTTCTGGTAGCCCTAGTTATCTAATACTGATTCTCGGTAGTGTGTTTTGTTTAGGCGCCACATTTTTTAACATGTTGTATTGCTTTTTATTTTCTAGAATACAAAAACTTTCCCCCAATAAATCTCATTTGATTCTAGGAGTTATCCCCGGAATTATTCTTATCTTTCTAGGTTGCCTGATGATATATCATACACTTTCAATTTATTATCAATAAATTATTTTTTAGATAATACTTCCAAGACAAGATGACGAAAGTCGGTTTTTTAGGAGAACATAAATCTATGGTCTCCCATTTTTGCAATACTCATTTTGATGCATGTTAACCTTCCTTCATATCGCTCTTCTTCTATCCTTTTTTTCTGCCAGATGATAAAGATACGGTCTCCATATCGGGTTTAGTCTCCAAGGCGCAGATGTAGGGCAATTATTTTTCCAAAATTGAATTCTTGCAGCAACATTAGGATGTTGTCTATTTCTGAAAATCCACCTTAACTCTTTTCCAGTTATACTATCTTTAAATTGCCCACTTTTGTTAACGATACTTTCCATTTCGAGACCATCAAGTATGAAATGAACATGCATATCTCTCGTCAGTTGGTTATTTTGGTTATTTAATAGGTCATTACCTATTGTTACCCAAGATAATCCTCCTTTACTTTTTCTTCCCAAGAGCTGATCAGTGTATTTTTCACTCTCAGTGACACTACGGTATTTTTCATTTAATCTCAAATGATTAAAATAGTTTTTTTTATATTTCTTATACTTTTCATTTTCTATATATTGCAATTGTTCTTTAGCAAAATTCATTCTATTGATACACTCAGGATTTTCACTATCCTTATGATTTTTAATATAATTATTCATATTCCTTATTTCTGAAGGAATTAAGTAACTGGCAATCGTTATCGGAGGATAATCTTTATTATCATAATGAATTTTTGCATCTTCAAAAAATTCAATTTTAGTTGAATATCTCTTTATAATTTCCTGGGATAACCCATATATCAAATCGCCTTTCTGAAATTTGTCTCTGAATGGAGGCTCAAATGGCATATATTAACCTCATTTATATTTAACCTGTTTTTAACCAACATACGATCATCTATTCGCTCCCTTGCCGCCGCGATGCATCTTGAAATCCATTATGTATAGAAGGAGTAAATGATGAACACTAAATATCAACAAACCTTAATATCGTTTGTAAAAAAATCTCAATATATGAGAATAAATAATGATATCTATCGACCGTCATGATATCAGCTTGCTACAAAAACAACTGTATAAATAAACATGAAATGCTATAATTAAAGCCTATCTCTCACAAAAGAAAGTGTGCCTTACCTTAAAGCTAAAATAGTATGCAGATAAATCACGCTGAACAAGGTTTCATCCTGTCTCGTCACTGGAAAGATACGCCATCCGGTATTGAGTTGGTGTATTGGTTAGCCACGGATAAAGGTAGCCGACGTATTACTATCCTTCATCAGAAAGCTGTCGCCTTTATCCCTCAACGTGATTTGCCTGAAGCTGAAAAACGGCTGGCTCAGGAGCGCCATTATGAGCTGAAAAGACTCTCTCTGAAAGATTTTAACCGCCAGCCTGTCTCCGCTTTGTATTGTTCACAATACCACCATCTACAGCATTTTGAAAAGGTTCTCAAGGAACAGAATATTCCCCTGTACGAAACCGATATCCGCCCGCCGGATCGCTTTATGATGGAACGTTTTATTACTGCTCCCGTCTGGTTTAGCCAAAAACCAGACGGAAGTTATCAAATGAAACCCAATCATGACTATCGTCCCAGCCTGAAGTGGGTTTCTTTGGATATCGAAACCAGTCAGCATGGCGAGCTTTATTCCATCGGCTTGGCAGGCTGTGGAGAGAAAACGGTATTTATGCTGGGGGCGGGAAATGGTGAACAGCAGGCACTGGATTTCAGGCTGGAATATGTTGCCAGCCGCTCACAGATGCTGGAGAAGCTCAATGAATGGCTGGAAATTTACGATCCCGATGCCATTATCGGCTGGAGCCTGATTCAGTTTGATTTAAGAGTGCTCCAGAAACATGCCGAACGCTATAACATTCCTCTGCGGTTTGGTCGTGGAAAAGGAGTACTGGAATGGCGCGAACATGGTTTTAAACCCGGGCATTTTTTCGCCTCTGCGGCAGGTCGCTTGATCATTGATGGTATTGATGCGCTGAAAACCGCGACATGGAATTTTCCTTCGTTCAGCCTTGAATATGTCGCTCAGGAGTTATTGGGGGAAGGGAAAGCGATTGATAGCCCTTATGATAGAATGGATGAAATTAATCGCCGCTTTCAGGAAGATAAACCCGCCCTCGCTCATTACAATTTGCAGGACTGTATTCTGGTCAACCGGATTTTTGAGAAAACCAATCTCATGGCATTTTTGCTGGAACGGGCGACAGTCACAGGGTTAGCAGTGGATCGTGCCGGAGGCTCAGTGGCTGCATTCACTCATCTTTATCTGCCTCGTATGCACCGAATCGGCTATGTGGCGCCTGTTCAGCCAACGAGTTTCACCGACCACAGCCCCGGTGGTTTTGTGATGGATTCATCCCCCGGTCTGTATGATTCCGTGCTGGTATTGGATTATAAGAGCCTCTACCCTTCTATTATACGTACTTTTCTTATTGATCCGGTCGGAATGGTGGAAGGTCTTGCCCAGCCCGATAAAGAACATTCTGTTCCCGGTTTCCGGGAGGCATTTTTTTCCCGCACTCAGCACTGCTTACCCGATATTGTTACTCACATCTGGCATGAGCGAGATAAAGCAAAGCAGCAAAACAATGCTCCGCTTGCTCAGGCGCTGAAAATTATCATGAATGCCTTTTATGGCGTACTCGGGGCCTCCGGTTGCCATTTTTTTGATCCACGCCTGACCTCATCGATTACCATACGCGGCCACAAGATTATGCATCAGACACAAAAATTAATTGAATCAAAAGGTTATAAGGTGATTTATGGTGATACTGATTCCACGTTTGTCTGCCTGAAAAAACCTCACTCCGAAAAAGAAGCCAGCCAGATTGGTCATTCACTGACTCAGTACGTCAACCAGTGGTGGAAAGATCACCTCAAGACAGAATTCAACCTCGAAAGTACACTAGAACTGGAATTTGAAACCCACTATCGCCGTTTTCTGATGCCGACGGTAAGGGGAGCAGAAGAAGGCAGTAAAAAACGTTATGCCGGGTTGAGCGGCGATAAATTGGTATTTAAGGGGCTGGAAACGGTAAGAAGTGACTGGACTCCGCTGGCACAGGCATTTCAGCAGGAGCTGTATTCCCTTATTTTTTATAAGAAACCTTATCAGGATTATATACGTAACTATGTCGCCAGTACGCTCGCCGGTGAATTTGATAATCGTCTGGTTTACCGAAAACGGCTGCGGCGTAATCTCACTGATTATCAGCGCAATGTTCCTCCCCATGTCAGGGCTGCTCGTCTGGCGGATGAGTACAACAAGCAGAAAAACCGCCCGCTACAGTATCAGAGCGGTGGCTGGATTAGTTACATTATCACCCAGTCCGGGCCTGAGCCGCTGGAAAATCTGACCTCTCCACCGGACTATGAACACTATATC
>NZ_CAWQJR010000077.1:0-4601 GCF_963894935.1 Xenorhabdus sp. PB61.4 | reverse complement strand
AATTTCTTTTACTTAATTTGATTAAATGATTTTTCTAAGTTAAATGTTAACTAAATTCATCCCTGAACAACTTTATGGATAAATTAGATAGAATTGTTCCATGAAAGTCATTAATCAACAAGGATTAATAAATTTCTAATTAATGGATTATCATTCGATTTTTTGTTTATTTTATAAGATAAAATTAACTGCTCTTGAACGGAGGATTTTCTATATTTATCAGAATGGGGCAATCGATGATGAGTTTTGGCAAAATATCAGGTAGTAAACAATGGGTAACTGAAGAGGTTATTTTGAGATATGAAACTGGCTGCAACCCGTGACTGAGCCAGTTACAATTTAGAACGATTAATTCTGTGGAATAAGAAATATGTTTAATTTAGTAAATAACCTGATGGCCATAGCTCATCAGGATCTCTTTTACTCTTTCCATCGTCTCTTTCGACGGTGGTTTTACGTCTTCGAGCTTATATTCTTCACCCATAGCAATCCATTTATGTTTACCCAGTTCATGATAGGGAAGTAACTCAATTTTTTCGATATTCTTCATATCATTGGTGAACTCTCCCAGCATATGGACAGATTCGTCGTCATCTGACCATCCGGGAACAACGACATAACGGATCCATGTTTTTTGATTGCGTTTTGCCAGATAACGAGCAAATTCGAGTGTTCGGTGATTGGAAACGCCAACCAGTTCCCGGTGGATATCATCGTTAAGGTGTTTCAGATCCAGCATGACTAAATCGGTATCATCCAGTAGCTCATCAATCACCGGCTCATAGCGGCGGACAAAGCCATTGGTGTCTAAACAAGTATGAATCCCCTCGGCGTGGCAGGCTCTGAACCAGTCACGAACGAATTCAGCCTGAAGGATTGCTTCCCCACCAGAAGCTGTCACTCCACCTCCGGAGGCATTCATAAAATGACGATAAGTTGTCGCTTCTTTTATAAGTTCTTCGACTGTTACCGCTTTACCAGTGTGAGTGTCCCATGTATCGCGATTATGGCAATAAAGGCAACGCATCAGGCAACCCTGAAAAAATACAATAAAACGAATACCCGGGCCATCAACGGTTCCGCAGGATTCAAAAGAGTGGATACGGCCAAGTACGGGCATGGGAAGATCTCTCCAAAAACTGACAGGATAATAAAGGCCCCGGTTGCAAAGGGGCCTTGAAGTGTAAGCTGTTTCATTTCATCAAAATTGTCTTGTTAAAACAATGACATTTTTGAGGTAATACGCAGCAGGATGTTTACATTGTCTGGGTAAATGTACGGGTAATAACATCCTGTTGCTGTTCTTTAGTCAGAGAGTTAAAGCGTACAGCATAGCCGGATACACGGATTGTCAATTGAGGATATTTCTCAGGATTTTCCATAGCATCCAGTAACATCTCGCGGTTCATGACGTTAACATTCAGGTGTTGACCACCTTCAATATTGCTGGCTTCATGGTGGAAATAACCATCCATCAGAGCTGCCAAGTTGGCTCTGCGCACGTCATCATTTTTACCTAACGCATTAGGCACGATGGAGAAGGTATAAGAAATACCATCTTTTGCGTAAGCAAATGGCAGTTTAGCCACTGAAGTGAGTGAAGCAATCGCTCCTTTCTGGTCACGCCCATGCATTGGGTTAGCACCCGGACCGAATGGTGCACCTGCACGACGTCCATCTGGCGTGTTACCGGTTTTTTTACCATAAACAACGTTAGAAGTAATAGTTAACACAGACTGAGTTGGAGTTGCATTGCGATAGGTTTGTAACTTCTGAATTTTCTTCATGAAGCGTTCAACCAAATCACAAGCGATATCATCAACACGTGCGTCATTATTACCAAACTGTGGATATTCACCTTCAATTTTGAAATCAACAGCCAGACCGTTTTCGTCACGGATTGGAGTTACTTTTGCATATTTGATCGCGGATAAAGAATCGGCTGCTACAGATAATCCTGCGATACCACATGCCATTGTACGGTGAACATCACGATCATGAAGTGCCATTAAAGAAGCTTCATAGCTGTATTTATCATGCATATAGTGAATGATATTCAGCGCGGTGACATACTGTTTTGCCAGCCAGTCCATAAAGTGATCCATACGTTCGGTGACGGTGTCATAATCCAAAACGTCATCTTTTATTGGCTCTTCTTTTGGACCAACCTGCATTTTCAGTTTTTCATCCATACCGCCGTTGATGGCATACAGCATGGTTTTTGCCAGGTTTGCGCGAGCACCGAAGAACTGCATTTGTTTACCAACAATCATCGGGCTGACACAACATGCAATAGCATAATCATCGCTGCTGAAATCAGGACGCATCAAGTCATCGTTTTCATATTGCAGAGATGAGGTATCAATGGATACTTTTGCTGCGTATTTTTTGAAATTAGCAGGCAGTTTTTCAGACCACAGGATGGTCATGTTAGGTTCCGGAGATGGTCCCATTGTGTACAGGGTATTCAGGAAACGGAAACTGTTTTTGGTAACAAGAGTACGACCGTCCAGCCCCATCCCTGCGATGGACTCAGTTGCCCAAATCGGGTCGCCGGAGAACAGCTCATCGTATTCTGGAGTACGCAGGAAGCGAACCATGCGTAGCTTCATGACCAAATGGTCGATCAGTTCTTGCGCGTCTTGCTCTGTCAGTTTTCCTGCATGTATATCGCGCTCGATGTAGATATCCAGGAAGCTGGATACACGACCGAAAGACATCGCAGCACCATTTTGGGATTTTACTGCCGCCAGATAAGCGAAATAAGTCCACTGTACTGCTTCTTTGGCATTAGTCGCCGGGGCAGAGATATCGTAGCCATATTTAGCGGCCATCTCTTTAATCTGGCCTAGAGCGCGATACTGCTCTGAAATTTCTTCACGCAGGCGGATAGTTGCTTCAAGGTCTTCGCCGTTTTCCAGTTTTTCCTGCAATGAAGTGAATTGTGCATATTTTTCATCACGCAAAAAATCAATACCGTACAGAGCAACACGACGATAATCACCGATGATACGACCACGACCGTAAGCATCTGGCAAACCTGTCAATACACCTGATTTACGGCATTTCAGAATATCAGGGGTATAAACATCAAATACACCCTGATTGTGAGTTTTACGGTATTCAGTAAAAATTTGTTTTAGTTTCGGATCCAGTTCCCGATCATATACCTTGCAGGAACCTTCAACCATTTTGATCCCGCCGAATGGGATAATGGCACGTTTCAGAGGCGCTTCAGTTTGTAGGCCAACAATTTGTTCCAGAGTTTTTTCAATATAACCAGCATCATGGGAGGTTATTGTAGACGCAACGTTAGTATCAAAATCAACCGGCGCATGAGTGCGGTTTTCAATTTTGATACCTTCCATGACTTTTTCCCACAAAATATCTGTCGCTTTTGTGGCACCCGCAAGGAATGATTCATCACCTTCATACGGAGTATAGTTTTTCTGAATAAAGTCACGAACATTGACTTCATTCTGCCAGTTACCCTCGTTAAAGCCTTGCCATGCTACGGAGAATTTTTCATTTAACTCGGACATGATATTTTTACCTTTTAACAGTAGAACTTGTAAAAAATTGGGTGTGGAAGCAAATGAAGATCAGCGGCTGCCACGTAAATAAATGAACCAGTAAGTCAACCCAACCAATATCGAACCGCCGATGATGTTACCTATCGTTACAGGGATCAGATTATCAGTAATGAAATTTGAAATTGTCAGTTGGGGAAATTGCTCTGGTGTTGCTCCGACTTTTTCCCAAAACTCAGTTGGAGCGAATTCTTTAATAACAATCCCGAAAGGAATTAAAAACATGTTAGCAATGCTGTGTTCAAAGCCGCTGGCAACGAACATACCAATTGGCAGAATTAATGCAGATAATTTATCAATAAGGCTGCGACCTGCGTAGCTCATCCAGACCGCAAGGCATACCATCAGGTTAGCCAGAATACCTAAACATAAAGCCTCGACAAAGGTATGGTGCATTTTATGGTCAGCGACCTGTAATACATTCAGTCCCCAGAAGCCATTGGCAACGGCATATTGGCCTGATAGCCACATTAAGGTGACGAAAAACAAGGCTCCGATTAGATTACCGATATAAACGTGTAGCCAGTTTCTGAACATTTGTGACCAGGTAATACGACCAGTTGCTTTCGAAACAATAGTTAACACTGTGGAAGTGAAGAGGTCGACACCAAATACGACAACCAGCATCAGCCCTAAAGAGAAACATACTCCACCGGTTAATTTTGCTAAACCATAGGGAATAGAAGAAGTTCCTGTTGTAGCCGTAATATAAAAAACAAATGCAATGGAAATAAATACACCAGCCATAATTGCTGATAAATAAGTCACTGCTGGATTTTTGTTGACTTTATAGACACCACTATCATCAGCAATTTGTGCCATTACAGCAGGTGGAAATAGGTTAAAAGTGTCGTCAGTTTTCATACTAACACTCTCTTTATCTTAGGTTAATTATAGCACGTAATGATAGTAACAAACGGACACTGACATGAATTTGATATGGATCATATTAAATTGAAAGTTCAGTGAGATATGACCAGCTAAATAACGTTTTTCGATTCTAACAAATTG
>NZ_CAWQJR010000076.1:0-4663 GCF_963894935.1 Xenorhabdus sp. PB61.4 | reverse complement strand
ATTATATAAAACGGAGTGGTAGCTTGTTAAATGATATTGATCCTGACAAAGTCAATATTATTGCTGATGCGATTATACATATGAATAATGTCTTTGGTGAAAAACATCATTACTACTACATGCTGTAGAGCATCTTTTAAAAAAGCAAAGCTTATTATCAGGTGAAAGAAAAAATTATCTAAAAGACATGATGAAATCAGTGAATAAGGTTTCATATTTTTTGGATCCCAGTGTAGGATTCAGTTTCAAGCGAAAAATATTAAAGTTGTAATTTGTTACACTTAAAGGGGAATAATATGAAGCAAGTTATGCAATGGAAACGTGATGATTATTGGATTACAACAGATAAGAGTAAGATTGATGTCAATTTTGTACATAATAACCTTACTCAATTATTTTGGGCTCTAGGAATTGAATTTGAAAAAGTTAAAACTGCGGTAGAAAATAGTGTATGCTTTTTATTATCCCATCAAGATAAAAAAATTGGATTCGCCAGATTAATAACTGATTTCTCTACGTTTTCTTATGTTGTAGATGTATTTATTATTGATGAATATCAAAAGAAAGGATTAGGGCGCTGGTTAATGGAGTGCGTTTTACAGCATCCAGCCGTTACCGATGTGGGTCATGTTACACTGGTAACGTCTTCAGCCAGCTGGCTTTATAAGAAACTGGGATTTAAACCTGTTACAGAGCAAGATTTCGTCTGGACGCTGGAGAAAAGGCAAAAGTAGTCACTTTATTCAATCCAATCTGTTAATTCCAGTCAGTCAATTTTTTCGGATTGTGCATTACCTGTGAGCATACTCTTATAGCCTGATTTTGATCAGGCTTATTTAGATCTCATTTTTTTTAATATCAGAAAACAAAGTCAGTAATCCTATGAAAGCCATAATGCAACCTGCCCATAATGGTGCTTTTAATCCCCAACCTAAACTAATGAATAATCCACCTAACGAAGCACCAATGACAACGCCAAGTGTAATGACAGAGGTATGAATAGTATTTACAAATGGGCGACCGTTAGCTGTTCTCATTACCCGTGTAACCATAGCTGGGTTCATTGTGACACCAACTAAGCCAATTCCTATTAATGAAAATGTGGCGAGTAATTTGTTTTCAGCAAAAGTCCCAAATAGCATGAGAAATAAGGTTAATAGTGTTAAGCCAGCTACTAGAATGATGATCGTATAACGTTCAGCTAATTTTCCAACAATGATATTACCTATTATTGTTGCGATACCATAGAAGATAAGCAGGCTGGCAATTGTTTCTTCTTGATAACCTGTCACGTCTTTTAATATGGGTGTGAAGTAAGTAAAGGCGGCAAAAGTAGCACCAATAATCAGTAAACTGGTGGAAAAAACTCGCCATAATTCTGGATTGTTAAGAGTATAAAATTCAGCTCGTAAACTGATTGAAGATTGTTTTGGAATAAACGGAAGCCAGAATAAGCTAATGATCCCGGCAATAGTAGCGAGGACAGAGGTTGTCCAAAAGCTGATTCTCCAGCCAATATATGTGCCTATCAGGTTCGCCATTGGTAATCCTAATATGGTTCCTATCATAATACCGGAGAGAACAATAGAAATTGCCCACCCTCGCTGCTGCTTTGCCACAATTTCTGCGCAAATAGATACAGACATACCAAAAAAGGCACCAGAAACAGCTCCGGTTATTACTCGAGCAATTGCCAGAACGGTATAAGAATCAGCTAATGCCCCAAGTATTTCGCCGATAATAAAAATCAAATAAAGGCTAAGTAATGCAGTTTTGGGAGGCGTTTTTAATAAACCCAGTGTAAGTAACGGACCACCAAAAGCCATGGCTAAAGCATATAGAGAGACCAGATAACCAATTTCAGAAATAGAAACGTTTAAGTCATCAGCCATGATTGTCACCATACCTGTGACCTGAAATTCGCTGGTGACCATAGCGAAGACGCCGAATGCCAGTATATAAATAGACAGAGGGATCGTACTTTTAGTTATTGCAGCTGGAATAGCGATATTGCCTTTACATTTTTCCATTTTATCGCCTTGCTTATCGAATGTTTATTTTGTAGTGGTTATTACAAAATTATCTTACTTGCTAAAACTGATCAAGGGATTTATGTTATTCTCACTACAGAAATGACGAAGGTACATATAATGGCATCGCGTGGACGTCCTTTGAGTTTTGACCGTGAGGTTGCTCTCCAACAAGCAATGGAGGTTTTTTGGTCTAAAGGATATGAAGGAACACAACTTGTTGATCTAACCGCGGCAATGAATATCAATCCTCCTAGTTTTTATGCAGCATTTGGCAGTAAAAAACAGGCTTTTTATGCGGCGGTTGATTTATATATTAAAACCATAGGCGCTAAAGCTATGGATAGCCTTAACAATGCAGAAAGTGTAAAGCAAGGGTTGCGTGCTATGTTAGAGGTTTCTGTGGAAGTAGCTACTTCGAATCAGTCAGGCGGATGTTTACTCGTTCTGGGAATAGTCAATAATTTACAAGAAAACGAGGATGCTTATGCTTACCTGAAAGAGGTTCGTCAATATACATGGAAGCTAATTCACACACGGATAGCGAAAGCAGTAGCAGATGGTGAATTATCGGGTGAAACGGATACAGGAAAATTAGCATCTTATTTTTTAGGAATTATGCAGGCCATTTCATTTCAGGCTCGCGATGGTGTTTCCAGAGAAGATCTCATGTGTTTGATTGAGCCTGCAATGGCTGTAATACCTTGAAAAATCGTCAACGCCATTACAGGTCACACATCATGGCCTGATAAGTTGCCAAACAGCCGTTGCTATCCTGCTTTTAACTCACTCCAGTGGCTGATAATTTGCCCGACAATGCCGTAATCACGGGCTTCCTCCGGCCCCATCCAGAAATTACGGTCGGTATCTTTTGCCACTTTATCTATAGGGTGCCCGGTGGCTTCACTGATAAGCTGATTTATACGGCCACGCATTTTTAATATTTCTTTTGTTTCAATTTCGATATCGGTAGCTCTTCCCTGAACGCCACCTAAAGGCTGGTGGATCATAAATCGGGTATTAGGAAGGCAATAACGATGTTCTTTTTTGGCGGCAAGGAAGAGAGTAATACCTGCACTGGCGACCCAGCCAGTACCAATCATAAGCACCTCTGGCTGAATAAATTTGAACATATCATGCAGAGTATCCCCGGATTCGACGTGTCCACCCTGGCTGTTAACAAAAACTTTTACAGGGTTATTATTGAGCTCCTGTAGTAGAAGAAGCTGAGTTATCACTTTTTCAACCAGCTGTTGGTTAATCTCACCAGAGATAATTATAGAACGTGATTGAAAGAGTTTGTCGTGGAAAAGTGGCGTGATGAGATTATTTTTTTCTAGGCTGTTGTCTGTCATTTCTATTCTCACTTAAAAAATATTGTTTACAGTAGTATACAATATAGTATTAAAAATATTTTTCTGGACTATCACCTTATAAAATAAACAAACTAAACTTTACTTTTCACGCGACCGGAAGCCTTTATAGCCTATAAAACAACTAATCTAATTGGAGGTGTATGATGGAGATTGGCATTTATATATTGTAATTTTTATTTTTCAATTTTATTTATTGTAACATTTTTTATTATCGTTATAGGCTTTAATATCATCTCAGCACTATGCACTAATGGTATTAATGTTTCTGCTCTTTCACCTGCCCTTGCTCGTAGAGATATTGAATGTAAAATGGCGATAATTAATTGAGAAATAATATCAATATCCGTATCAGGGAGAAATTCTCCATGATTTTTTGCTTCATTTAAAACTTTTTTTATCTGATTGATTTGTATTTGAATTACCATTGCAAGATATTGCTGAATTTCAGGTGACGCTATTTCTGCTACTGCTGTTGATAAAACCATGCAGCCCAATTGCCCGTCTTTACCAGTATATAAATCAATAGAATCAATTAAATATCTAGTTATGCGATCAGTGATCGTATCATTTTCATGTTGTTTTTTAAGTGCATTCTCAGTACATGCGGTTGCTATAGAGCCAAAATTATCCATAGCTTTTTTATAAATAGCTAATTTATTTCCAAATGCTGCATAGAGACTTGGTTTATTCATTGAGGTTTCTGTTACTAAATCATCTAAAGATGTTGTAGTAAACCCTTTACGCCAAAAGAGAGACGTAATATTACTGATGGCTAATTTACTGTCATAATTACGTGGACGACCCTTTTTTTTCATTTCTTACTACTCGGTAAAATAATCATTTACAGAGTATAAAACAAGTGGCATTATTTTACTAACCAGTAAAATAATAATATTAAGGAAGTGGAATCCCGTTATTATCAATGTGATTTAAAATGATGTGATGAAACAAATTGGGAAATTAAATGAATGTAACTCTATTTTTATATGGTCATAAATATGATAATTCGATTATTAAATAATGTTACATTTAAAAACATTAGTTAATAGTTAATCATGCAATTTGTTAAAATTTTACCGTAAGGTTGAGGAATGTTATGAAAATAAATGTCATAATGAATAAAACCGAAATGAAATTTTTTATCGAAAATTTAATCCATCATGGTTCTGATTATTATACGGAACTATGTGATGAGTTTAGGCATGATGAAGAAATATCTAAAAATCACATTCTTAATATTTTGGATAGTGATGGAGT
>NZ_CAWQJR010000075.1:0-4681 GCF_963894935.1 Xenorhabdus sp. PB61.4 | reverse complement strand
ATATGAAATATCCATGTTAGGAGGAATAATAGTAACAACTCCTGATTTAATAAGTGCAATTAATTGTTTTATTCTAAACAATGGTGGGCCAGCAGATAGCAAAGTAATAATGGGTAAATATTCGTATAAGAATAGTTTATGATCATTAGGAGATAAACCACCAAAATCTACTGCAGCTCTGATATTATCTCTTGAGTTTCTTAAAACATCTAGCGCTGATTTTAAAGGGGAGCTGATATTACCTCTTTCAGCTTCAGATAAATCATCGCTTAACAACGAAACTAGACTATTTTCCCATTCTTCTATATTATCAAATTTCTTTTTACTAAAAGGCCTAGCTAGTGTTTTTAGATTTAAAGATAAAACTTCTCTTCCTAATATTTTAGATGCAATTAGTGATAATTTTTTACTATCTTCAATATTTTCATTGACAATGGTAGAAGTAAAATTTTCAGATGAATTAATTCCTATTTCATTAATAATGATCTGATTGAAGTAAACATAGTTAACTTCAGATTCGAGAAGTTTCCAGATATCTTCGATAAAATCTAAATTGTTTTTTCTCCTACTTCTTAGATTTTTTACCTTAGAAAGAGTAAATATTCTATGTTCATGTTTATAGTCTGATGATTTTTCATTTTTTCCACGGGCAAGAATAGGGAGTCCACTTCGGGAACCACAATATAAATTTGGTTCTAATTTTGATGGAAGATAAATAAACTCACCATTTTTTTCAATGAATTTTCCTCCCCGACCCTCTGTAAGCTCTGAGATAATATCAAAAAATGATAATCCTAGCCCTATAATCCCAATGTTTTCATTAGGTTTTATGCTGGAGAATACCATTTCACTGGCATAACCATTACCAAAAAAATTAATTTCTGTACTTCTTTCAGCAAAATTAGATAGTTTATTTATTTTATCTGAATATTCATTTTTAGAATGCCCAGTAGTAAGGATTATGGCATTACTTTTCCATTTTAGATGGTTTTTAGAAACGACATAGTATCCGTCATTATCTTTTTCTATATCTACTACTAAATCGTTACGTTCGATGAGTTTGATGCCAATAGGCAAGTGTTTTTTAATGGTTTTATAAACAAATTCTAAATATTTTCCGTAATATTTACGAGGAGCATATCCTTTATATTTTTCAAAATCATTAAATTCATTCCTCCACCATTCAGCGAAAGATGGCCCATGTCCTGGGCGTGCTTCATCTATAGATCCATGTCCTGAAAATGCTGATATTTCAGTAGATAGAGTATTCATGATATAATTTTCGCTTTGTGAACTATCCCAAACTCTACCTTGGCCTATTTTATGGTAATCAACAAGAATAATATCTAAATTATACTTTTCCGGATTGTCATTAAGGCGTGTAACTAATCTCTCCAAAACAGACATTCCACGTGGACCACTTCCAATAATTGTAATTGTATTCATAGTTATTTTTCGTTATTAATTTCAAATTTTTCTATTGTATGTAAATAAGTCAGAGTGTCTTTTATATCATCCAAGTCTTCTATGTATCTTTTTTTCACAATAGGATCAATTGTTAACTTGAATTCTATATCTTTGGCAATAACTATTTCGTGGTGTAAATCGATAGATATTTCCATATAATAATCGTCAAAAAGCATTTCCCAAATAATTTCAATATCACTTTCATTCAATATTATTGGTAAAAGATCGTTAATAGAAGCGTTCTTATAAAAAATATCACCAAAACTGGGAGCAATAATGACTTTAAATCCCCAATCTTTTAATCCCCAAACAGCATATTCACGCGAAGAACCTGTTGCAAATTCACGTCCAGTGACAAGAATAGTAGCTCTTTGGTAGTTTGGATTATTCATGATGAAATTAGCATCTTCACGCCAATCACCAAATACAGAATTATCATGACCACGTCGAGTATGGCGATAACAGAATCTGGCAGGCATAATTTGATCTGTATCGATATTGTTTTTAACAAGTGGCATACCTCTGCCACGATAAATATTTCGAATCATAATGTTATTTTCCGATATCCGATGGTGTTGAGATAAAACCTTGGATCGCAGTAGCAGCAGCAATCGCAGGAGAAGCAATATGTGTACGAACCCCCGTTCCTTGACGTCCCTCAAAATTACGATTACTTGTCGATACTGTTCTTTTGTTGGCATCTAACTTATCGGTATTTAAACCAACACATAAAGAACATCCTGAAAGCGAACGAAAATCAGCACCAGCGCCCTCAAATATTTTATCTAATTCTTCATCAAGAGCTTGTCTGAGAACGGCCATAGAACCGGGTACAATTAGCATGTGAACATCATGATGAACTTTATTATTTTTTAAAATTTCAGCAACAATTCTTAAATCTTCTATACGGCCATTAGTGCAAGATCCGACAAAAACGTTTGTTATTTTTAAGGTTGAAATATTTTGACCTTCATTTAATTTCATATATTTTAAGGCTTGTATTGCAGCAATATTCTCACTTGTATTTTTTATATCTTTTAGGAAAGGAATATGCTCTCCTACAGGTACTGATTGAGAGGGATTAGTACCCCAGGTAATTCTATTCCTTACTGTTGATGCATCGATTTCAATATATTTATCAAAGACAGCACCTGAATCAGTAGCATATGACAACCACATATCTATTGTTTTTTGTTCGATATGCTCTCCTTTCAGCGCAAAAGCTTTTTTTAAATATTCAATGGTTTTTTCATCAGGAGAGATAATTCCTGCACTGGCTCCTGCTTCTACACTCATATTACACAGTGTCATTCTTTGTTCCATTGAAAGGGATTTGATGGCATCTCCTCGATATTCAATTACATAGCCTTGGCCTCCACCGGTTCCAATTTGGTTGATGATAGTCAGGGCTAAGTCTTTAGCGCTCGTGCCTTCAGGAAGCTGTTTACTAACTTCAATGCACATAGAGCTAAAGGGAATGGCTCGTAGTGTTTGTGTTGCGAGAACATGCTCCACTTGGCTTGTTCCAATACCAAAAGCAAGTGCCCCAAAAGCGCCATGAGTAGTGGTGTGAGAATCACAACAAACTACGGTAGAACCAGGTAAAACTCTACCTTGTTCAGGTGCAATGACATGTGTGATGCCTTGGTTATGATCACCTAACTTATTTTGTTCTATTCCGTGTTTATTGCAATTTTCTCTGAGTAAACGTATTTGAGTCCAAGTTGCTGTATCTTCATCTATATCTAAAATAGACGTTGTTGGGGTATTGTGATCTTCCGTCGCTAGTGTTTTATCGGGTCTTCGTACTGCTATTTTTTTATTATTTATGCTTTCAAAGGCTTGAGGTGTATTTATCTCATGGAGAAGATGTAAATCGATATAAAGTAAAACTTCATCTTTTCCTAATGATTTTACACTATGAGATTCCCATATTTTTTGAGAGATGGTTTTTTTAGACATTTATATTTCACTATTAAGTTTGAGTTTTTTTAATTTTTCATTATCTATGAGACATAAAAGAGAAACTAGCGTTAACAAACCGACAATACCCCAAACAATAGTCCAGTTATAGTAATCTAAAATACGGGAGATCATTATTGGTGTTAAAAATGAGGATATAAACACCGTTGTTCCAATCATACCAAGTGCTGTGCCTGCTCGCTCAACACCAGCTTTAACGGCGGTTTCTGTATAGGCAATACCATGCCAAGCATGACCAAAAAGCCCAGTTAGAATAAGTAAAATGATTCCAAGAATAGTACTGTCTACGAAAATGCAAAGTATTAATGAAGAAATACCCCCTAAAACTGACAGTTGCTTTATTAATTGAATTCTATTCTTGTTTTTATCAGTGTAATAACCTGACCAAATTCGTAATGCACCACCACCGATCTGAACACCGATGAGAATGAACGCTATAAGGGATAAATTTATATGTAAAATATCCTTCATATAAACACCACCAAAAGTTAGTACAGCCATTTGTGGTACAGTAAGAAAACCTGCGGCAAGTGTTACTTTCCACACTTCTATCTTTTTCAGAGGTGACTTTATGTTGAAATTTGTAGGATGAGTATTTCTTATTTCAGCATGTTTAGAATTAACGAAAATTAATACAAAAATACCTACAGAAAGCCCAGTAATAGCCAAAATAATAAATGTGATTTGAAAACCATAAGAATAGGCTATCCAAGGTAATAATCCTGTTCCAATTGCTCCGCCTATAGGAATTGCGGTTTGGCGAATACTCATTGCGAAACCACGTTCAGTATCATCAAACCAAGACATGACGGTACGCCCTGAAGAAGAGTTAATGCTACCACCGAATGCACCAGCAGCCATTAATGCGATACTAAGGTGCAAATAATTAACAACTTCACTGTTTTCTGGTGTCAAAAAGAATGAAATATAGGTAAAAGCACTTGCAGATAACCATAAACCAAGAATTAATACTGTTTTATCGCCAAGTTTATCTGTAAGCATTCCCCAAAATATTTCTGAGATAGCAACTCCTAACCCCATAGCACCTAAAACAACTCCTAGACTGAAGAGAGAAAAGTGATAATCATCTCTCATCAAAATACCTGTTACTGGTATTCCTGCGAAACCCATTGCAAATGTTGCTTGCGCTAACACACCAACAATTAGGATAAACCATCTATAACTACTTTTATTATTCATTACTATTACCAAAGTAGATTAAAAAGTATTC
>NZ_CAWQJR010000074.1:0-4941 GCF_963894935.1 Xenorhabdus sp. PB61.4 | reverse complement strand
GTTAATTTATATCTATAATCATATTTTTCAACAGACCAATTAAACATAAAAAATAATAATGATTATAGTTAAGTCTGCATACATTTGGTGCCTATTTATCCGACATAATCTGCTTGATTTTTACTTTTCTACCCAACACTATCGTCTTTAAAAATCCATGCTACGATATAAATTCGCCTATCAGCTTCTGCTATTTTTCCTTTGAAGCAACACATTAACCAATGGAGTATTGTCTATGCTTATAGTTAAAAAAATAAAATTTTCCGTCCTCGCAACACTGTTTACCTTATTATTATCATCTCCAGCCTTTGCCAAAGATGGTGTATTGATTAATTTACCTGATAAAAAATTTGCAGTTATTTCAGTCGGTGATCTGGAAAGTGCATCCATAGGTAGCTATTCCATTGCTGTTTTTCAGGATAGCGAGCTAACAGAATTCACCACTGGTGCCGTTTTTTCCCGCAATGGCTCAATATTTGAAGATGACGGAAAACCAAGAACAACATTTGCTGATATTGATGGTGACGGGAGTAAAGAACTCATTATCTCTAAACTCACCGCAGGCTCAGGGAATTACCTTGAAGTAGATGCACTCAAGATTACCGATAAGGATGTCAAATTATTGACCCGCATTAATACTAATAGTACGAATAATATTATTAGATTACTTCGTAATCATTGTAAGAAAGAGCAATGCTTAAAGCAGAAACAGAGATAGCACCTAAATCAGTTATTCAATGCCCATAAAATGTAAGGCAAACGATAGATAATGTACTATCGTTAATGTTATCACCACCATACCCAATGGATTTCTAGTTGCATCGCGGAGGAAAGTAAGTTATTCCCTCCGAAAACATGGCTCACTCTATAATCGGGGTGAACACAGCCAATAAAAAGCAACCTGAAAGGCGATGGGTATACCACGGTATAGCTGATAAAGGGGAATCTATGAAACGTCTTTTATTACCATTTTTTGTGCTATCGCTCTCATTCTTCTCTTATGCCGCACATACAAATCAGGACAAGATTGCTGAAACCTATTGTGATGTGTTTGGCAAAGCTTCCGTAGAGGCATTTAAAACTCATGACTCGCCAGATGTGATAGCGCAGAATGCATTAAATGCTTTACATAAGAAAGGGTTAACCCTGAAAGAAATCCAGTCTAATAAAAGTGAATTTATTGCAACAATTAAACAAACTGTTGCTGAAGTTAGAGAACATAAGCCAAAATTTCCGAGCAACCACCATTTTGATGAAACTCTGGCTAAGTCAGTTAAAGATTGTAAAGTTCAGATAAAGAATGTTTTATCCCAACATGCTCGGTGATTAAATGCGGAGCGACGAAAATTCGCCGCTCCGCATATACTCGTATTCTTGCAAATTACCACTTTATTCGCAGCACTTATGCCGATCATATCGTCAGTTATGCTTCCTGAGTGCGCTTTTATTGCGGCAACTTATTCTAGAATTCATTGAGTATATTTAGCTCAAGGTTCCAGAGTAAAACAGTACAAAAATTTATGGAATTATTCCTGATTTTTCCTGGTCTTGTAAGTCAATACAGGCTTAAGCCGTGCTACCAATTTTACCAAACCTGTTTGTACCATTGCATCCATTACACCACTGATAGGTTTATAGGCTTCTGGCGCTTCCTGAAAAATCAGCTGATTATCCAGACAAACTACACGACTGCCCAATGCGGTACGCGAAAGTTGTTGTGCATTATAACGCCCGGCTAAACGTGATTTACACTCATTACGTCCCCATTTACGACCAGCACCATGAGCAAGAGAAAAAAGACTTTGTTCAGTTGCTACCGGTCTTACTAAATAGCTATAGTCCCCTCGAGAACCCGGAATAACGACCAATCCCTGATCAGAAGGTGTTGCACCTTTGCGATGTAGCCAGCCATCAATTCCGTCGATAACACCGGAGGTGAGTAAATTGTGTGAAACATCCAGTAAACAGCTTCCTTCAGCTCGCCAGCGCCCCAGCATCCGTTCAGCAATTAACTGACGGTTAAGATGAGCATAATCGAGAGCCTGTTGGTGTTGCTGAAGATAATGCTGCGCCTGTACACTGGATGCCTCCAACCCTTTATGCCCATACTGGCGAACATGCTGTTCGAGGATCATTTGCCCCATCCCGCGTGAACCGCTGTGTACCAACAATAAAAGCTCTTGTTTACTCAGTTGCCATGTTTCAAGAATTTCAGGCTGATAAATTTCATCTAATTGCTGCAATTCAGCAAAGTGATTACCACCACCAATCGTCCCCGGTGCATAGCAAAAATATTCGGCCATATCCTCAGGCAGCTCATCTTCTTCCAAAGGATTATCGATAGAACCGAGTTTTTTCTCCAGTTTATCTAACGACCATTTATTCAGCGCTAAATCTGTTTTCCACAATGCCATACCACACCCAATATCATTACCGATGAGTGCAGGATAAAAACGTGAGTGTGAGAAAAATGCGGCACCCACCGGATAACCTCTACCCGGATGCAGGTCAGGCAAGCCGACCACACGTACCATATCAGGAAGTTGTGCTGTTGTTTCGAGTTGCTGGATGGCCTTACCTTCCAGCCAGGTATTTTCTGCTGCAATAATCTGGATATGCGATTGTGGTGCAGCCGAATATAATGTATTGCCCATAGATCAATCCTATGATCGATAAAAATAATAAGAGTTATGGTTCAGGCTGTCCTAGCCAAAGCAATACCAGATGTAAAAATCTTAGTAATTAGCTACAGACTGGCCCGAAAAGAGTCATTGTTACTGTCGTCATTATACTTTCTCCTTTCAGTCGTTAATGTAGATTAGTCAATATATAAAATTGAAGTTAGGCATCATACTCTAAATATGAATCAGATTACCAGTGATTTATTTAATTCACACTCAATAATTTAAAACCAATATCAAATAATAATTTCAACATGTGATCAAAAACATAACTTTATGCTTTTAACCACATATTGAAATTAATAAATCCCTTAAGCGGTCCATTCTCTATTTTGTAGAACTATTCTATAACCATCTATATCTTCAAAAGTTTTTCCCACTACATCCCAATAGTCATTATATGATTGAACCACCTTAAAACCTGCATTTATCATACGCTCACAGCATTGTTCCCAAACACTATTTTCACTAAAGTAGAAAACTAGCAGATTATCTTTTGTTGGTGCTCTTCCAACAACAGTTCCCTGATGATGCGTAAATTCCAAATGATAGCTGTGTTTTTCATGCCCAATGATTGAACCATCAAAGTTATTATGCCCCTGAAACTCACCTAATAGCTTAAACCCCAATCCATTAACATACATCTCTGTAACTTCTTTAAGATTATCGGTTGGTCTGGCTACTCTTAATATTGATGACCTTGGGATCATTATATTCTCCATAATTTATTTTAAGGTTTTTATATTTGTCTATAATAAGCACGTACACTCTAAAACCTTAACCTAACTTTAGGTCAAGCCACATTTATCAGAATATTTTCTGGATATATAGAAAAGAAAACCAATGGAATGTTTATTCTTTGAGCATTATTTTATAAAAAAACACTAACTCGGGATCATCTTCATCAAGGTTTTCTATATAACCACTTTTCCTAAAGCCCGCCTTGTTTAATAATGATCGCATCGGTTTATTAGATTGGTTCGTAGACGTGAATAATTTTGGACAAGAACAAATTGATTTTAGGTAGTTGATAAGTTGTAAACCAACGCCCTTCCCTCTGTTTCTTTCTCCAACCACCAGCATCTCAATAAAAGCATAATCAAAAAAATTATAATGTAGTACGCCATAAGCAATCACTTCACTATCTAACTCTACCAAATAACAAAATTGACTCTTGACCCAATTTTTAATTTGATCTAACCGGCGATTATCATACAGAACAACTGGATCGATTTTGGTAAGAATATCGATATCAGAAATATCAGCACGCCGGATGTAGAGTATTTTGGCTTTTCGGTCATCGTCCAGATTCATCATAATGTCCCACCTTTAGAGCCTTCACCTTTCAAACGACATAATAGTAATTATTTAAGAACCGGCTCTCTTACATCTTCCCAATACAGCATTCACCGGGCTAAAAGGATCATTACTACTCAAAGTGGCTACCACTCCCGATTGTTTAGTGCCTACCAGATAGGCAAAATTTATGTTGTCCTTAACGGAATCATAAATAACCTCTTTATTGTTTCTTGAACCAAGCCCCACCTTAGTACCAAAATAACCCCATGCTCCTTCAGGTTTTACTCTCGATGGCATATTAGGATAAAGGCTAACACCTATGTATTTTCCGTTTCCTTCCGCCCTCACCTTCATCATGACTTTAGGAAAATACCCGGGAGGAAATTTTTTGTGGTTTTTGGACTCCCTGAATATATATGCAGGGTACAAGTAACAGGAATAATTACCATCACGGATATCGAGCTTACCATCAGCAATGGTATAAACTCCGGTATCTGCCAGTAAGTAAACCGGAAACAACAGTAATGCAACGGCAATTTTCTTTAACATCTGTCACCACCTGTCATGGTTGGAGTGATTCAAGTATAGCTTTGATGCTCAGGTAACACATAATCAGATAAACCATGATGATCGAGGTAACGATTGGACTATTTTGGCGGTGAAGTGTCGGTCAAATTACAACCAGTTTTGCAGAAGAATTTTCATACCGTTAAAAACAACGGGAACTATTAAGCCCCCGTTATCTATTTCAATCAATAACTATTACATGTGAGAAATAATAGCATCACCAAATTCACTACATTTCAGCAGTTTAGCGTCTTCCATCAGGCGCTCGAAATCGTATGTGACCGTCTTGGCAGCAATCGAACCTTCCATACCTTTAACGATTAGGTCAGCAGCTTCGAACCATCCCATGTGGCGCAGCATAATATCGCATGATTAAGCCTAATCTATTGAATTT
>NZ_CAWQJR010000073.1:0-5092 GCF_963894935.1 Xenorhabdus sp. PB61.4 | reverse complement strand
CAGAGCAGTATACAGATAATTCACCACCCGACGTGGATCGACGCTGTTCACTGCCTGAACGACCAGTGTAAAACCGTCCCCAAAATCATCCACCGACAGATCCAGCGGATACAGATAATTCACCACCCGACGCGGATCGACGCTGTTCACTGCCTGAACGACCAGGGCAAAATCGTCCTCAAAATTATCCACCGACAGATCCAGCGGATAGTTTGACCACTCTTCAGAAGCCAACGAACGAATACCTTCCCAGCCGGGTTTATCCGTGGAATCTGACGAACCGTGGGACGAAGTATGGCGATAGTTAAGCAGGGCACTGAATAACGGCTGGGGAGGTGTAACACCACTGCAACGCTGGGCGAGAGCGAGTGGAAATTGTTCATGTTCCAGCAGGTCAGCCAGATCTTTTGCCGTTGCCTGAACCACTTCAAGTACCGTGTGATTGTTCAGGGAGATTCTGACCGGCAGGGTGTTGATAAACATCCCCACCACCTGATCGGCTCCTGTGGTGCCTTGCAGCCGTCCCGACAATACCGTGCCGAACACCACGTCATCACGCCCGCTGGTATGGGCCAGCACTTGTGCCCACGCGACATGGAACAGCACACTCGGGCTGATCCCCAGTTGGCGGGCCAGTGTGCGGAGAGTTTGCGACAAAGTTGCTTCCAGCGACAGTTGTGCTTCTGTCACATCGGTGCCATTCCCCTGTACATTAAGCAAACCGAAAGGGGCGGTGGGTTCATCAACCCCGGCCAGTCGCTGACGGAAGTAATTCTCGTGCACTGAAGCGGGTACACTCAGCGTCTGGGCAATAAAATCGCGGTACGGCAGTGGCACAGGCAGGGATTCCTCTCGTCCCTGTAAGACTTGCTGGATTTCATCCATGATTAATTCCAGTGTCACATGGTCGCTGACCAAATGATGGAAATTCAGCGTTAACAGCCATTCGTCACTGTCCGGATCATGGGTGGTACTGGCAGCGAACAACGGAGCCTGACTGATATCCAACCGACACGGCATGTTTGCCTGTAATTGTGCCGGGATATTCTCTGCTGATGTAGGAATGAACGGTATTACAAACAACTTCGCCTGCCGCCAGACCACCTGTACAGGTTGGCTCAATCCTTGCCAGCAAAAAGCTGTCCGCAAAATATCATGGCGATCGATGACCTGTTGCAGCGCCGCAAGGAAAGCATCCAAACGCGAGCGGGTATCAAAAGCCAGTATGCTGTTTGACAGGTAAGCATCGCCACTTTCCTGTAACTGGTGATGGAACAGAATACCTTCCTGTAAAGGGGAGAGGGGATAGATATCCTGTACGTTGGCGGCACCATCGGGAACAGTTGCAACAATAATATCAATTTCTTCTTGTGACAGTGTCACCAAGGGTAAGAGATCAGGCGTAATGACAGTACAATCGGCAGAAATGCGATTGGGTGGTACCACGGAATCAGGTATGTTTTGCTGGGTCTGTATTGTCTGCGCCATATCTGTAAGTCGTGGTGCTGAAAAGACGCTACGTACATCCAGTGCGTATCCCCGGCAGCGCAACCGTTCAATCAGGCTGACCGCGATCAACGAATGCCCGCCCAGCTCAAAGAAATGGTCGTGACGTCCGACTCGTTCCAGCCCCAGTAATTCCTGCCAGATTTCTGTCAGTGCCGTTTCCACCTCACCCACTGGTGCTTCATAGTTTCGGGTAATGACCGCTGACTGTTCGTGTGCGGGGAGAGCCTGACGATCAAGTTTGCCGTTCGGAGTCAATGGGAAAGCATCTAAGATAACAAAGGCACTAGGAAGCATAAATTCCGCCAGATGCTGCATTAATTGCTGACGTAATTCTGCCGGGATAAGCTCAACACCGGGCTGAGGTAAGATATAGGCAATCAGCCGCTTCTGCGCGCCAGTACTTTCGTCTTCACGAGCCAATACTACTGCTTCGTGTACACCGGGACATTGCAATAACTGACTCTCGATTTCTCCCAGTTCAATGCGGAATCCCCTTAGTTTGACCTGAAAATCATTACGGCCTAAGTATTTAATATTACCATTCGGTAACCAGCTACCCAGATCGCCGGTTTTGTACATACGGGCCTCTGGCTCGGAGGAGAATGGATCGGGCAGAAAACGTTCGGCAGTCAGTTCAGGACGGTTGAGATATCCTCGGGCTACACCTATGCCCCCGATATAAATTTCACCGGCCACACCCAAAGGAGCAAGTTGACCAAAGGGATCAAGAATATAAATTCGGGTATTAGCTATCGGGCTACCGATAGGCGGTGCTATATCGTCCTGACTATTACACTGATAAGTAGTTGCACAAATCGTAATTTCGGTCGGTCCATATCCATTAATCATGTTCCGTCCCTCAGACCAGCGTCTGACTTGCGAAAGTGGGCAAGCTTCACCAGCTGTGATCAGCGTTTTTAATGTGGTAGGGAGGGTATCCATCGCCGCTAATGCAGTGGGTGACAGCGTCAAATGCGTGATGGCATAGGTTTCTAAAGTTCTTAACAGGGCGGCACCGGGCAGGATATCTGCGCGCTCAGCAAGATAGAGGCTGGCTCCACTCAGCAAAGCCATAACACATTCGAAAATACAGGCATCAAAGCTGTGTGAAGCAAATTGCAGGACACGGTCGGTCGGTTCTGCTGCCAAAATATCCAGATGAGACAAGGCTAAATTGCAAAGGCTGCGATGTTCAATCATGACTCCTTTCGGTTGACCGGTTGAACCGGAGGTGTAAATCACATAGGCCAGATGGCGTGAATTAAGCCCGCATGCCCGACGATCAGGGTTTGTATCTGGCATGTCATCAAGAGCATATAAAGTAGGCTCGTCAAACAGGATAGTTGGTAATTGATTATCCAGTTTTTCCGTCAGGGCGGATTGAGTGAGAAGAACGGCAGGAGCCGCATCATTGAGCATATAACTCAGGCGGTCCTGCGGATAGGCCGGATCGAGGGGAACGTAGGCACCACCTGCCTTCAGAATAGCCAATAATCCTACGACCATGTCCGGACTACGTTCAACACAAACAGCGACACGATCATCCGGTTTTACACCCAGTTTAATTAAATAATGGGCGAGTTGGTTGGCCCGGCGATTGAGCTCGTCGTAGCTCAGTTTCTGTTCTTTGAACACGACAGCGATAGCTGTTGGAGTTTCTATCACCTGCTGTTCAAATAGTTCATGGGTCAGAGTAGCCTGCGGGAAATAGGTCTGCGTGTTATTGAACTCGACCAGTAATTGCTGACGTTCAGACACCGGTAGAATAGGCAGCTCCTGCACGAGCTGCCGGGGATCAGTGATCAGCGCATGAATCAATTCGCTGATCGCTGTGTGCAAGTAATTAACTATTCGTTCAGCATCTATTCCGGTTACAGACTGGGCTACCAGAGAGAAATCTTCCCCTGAATCATCTACCGCGAAGGCTAGGGGATAATTTGTTCTCTCCTCTGATACCAGCAGACGCACGTCTTTCAAAATAGAATTTTCGATAGAATCTGATGAGTTGTGACGATAGTTAAATAAAACATTAAACAGAGGCATGGGAGGGGGGACGTTGCTGCAACGCTGAGCCAAAGCTAACGGAGCCTGTTCATGAGTCAGCAAGATCGCCAGATCTCCTGCGGTCGCCTGCACTACATCCAGCACACTGAGATTTTTCAGGGATATTCTGACCGGCAGAGTGTTGATAAACATCCCCATCACCTGATCGGCCCCGGTTGTACCTTGCAGCCGTCCTGACAGTACCGTGCCGAACACCACGTCATCACGCCCGCTGGTATGGGCCAACACCTGTGCGCAAGCAACATGGAACAGCACACTCGGGCTGATCCCCAGTTGGCGGGCCAGCGCGCGGAGGGTTTGCGACAAAGTAGCTTCCAGCGACAGTTGTGCTTCCGTCACATCCGTACCATCTGCCTGTACATTAAGTAAACCGAAAGGTGCTGTGGGTTCATCAATATCCCCAAGTCGCTGACGAAAATAGTCCTCATGCTCCGAAGCCGGTACGCTCAGCATTTGGGCAATAAAGTTGCGGTATGGCAGTGGTGCAGATAGTGACTCGACTTCGCCTTGTAATAATTGCTGAATCTCGCCCATGATCAACTCTAGTGTTACATGGTCACTAACCAGATGATGAAAACGCAGTCCCAGTAACCATTCGTGACTGTCAGGATCATAAACGGTACTGGCCGCGAACAAGGGCGCCTGAGTGATATTTATGGGGATGACAATATGCGCCTGTAATTGCGCTGGGATGTTCTCTGGCGATGTCGGGATAAAAGGAGTCACCGGTAAGCGCGTTTGCCGCCAAACCACTTGTACTGGCTGACTCAGTTCCTGCCAACAGAAGGCGGTACGCAGGATATCATGGCGGTCTATCACCTGTTGCAGGGCCGTAAGGAAAGTCTCCATACGCGCTTGGGTATCAAAAGCCAGCAGGGCATTCAATAAGTAAGCATCACTGTTTTCCTGTAACTGGTGGTGGAATAAAATACCTTCCTGCAAGGGCGATAGCGGATAGATATCCTGTACATTAGCCGCCCCGCCGGTTACCGTCGCAATGATGGTGTCAATTTCGGTTTGTGACAGCGTCACCAGTGGCAGCATCTCAGGCGTAATAGCTGTGCATTCATCGGGAATGCGGTTGGGTGGGATCAGAACCGGTGGAGTATCTATCCCTGTCTGTATTGCCTGCGCCATATCTGCCAGCAACGGTGTGGCAAAAACGCTGCGTACTTCCAGTGAATATCCACGGTTGCGTAATTGTTCAATCAGACTGACGGCAATCAGCGAGTGCCCGCCCAGTTCAAAGAAATGGTCATGACGACCGACACGCTCTAATCCCAGTAAATTCTGCCAGATTTCCGATAATGTGGTTTCTACATCGCCCACAGGTTCAGCATAGTCACGTGTTATCACCGCAGACAGATCCGGCGCAGGTAGTGCATTGCGGTCAAGTTTACCGTTGGGGGTCAGCGGGAAAGTATCTAACATGACAAATGCACTGGGTAGCATATAGTCTGCCAGATGCTGAGTGAGATACTGCCGCAGTTTGGTTGGCATCAGTTCAATATCCGGCTGA
>NZ_CAWQJR010000072.1:0-5186 GCF_963894935.1 Xenorhabdus sp. PB61.4 | reverse complement strand
TGTCTTTATATGCCAGTACTCTCTTTCGAAAATCCAGACTGTAGCCCATCGCACTTTATCCTTTGTCATATGAATCCAGCTATTATGTCATATTAATATGATTCTGCTATACTTCCGCAGGCAGTGATAACGTCCATCTGGCATTTTATGGCAGCAAACAACTGGATGCTCTGGCCTTGCGTACCGGCGTAGCTTATAGCTGGCATCGGTTTGATACCGAGCGTTCAGTGGCCTTCGGTCGTCAATCTGACAATCTGAAAGCCAAATACGGTGCACAAACCGGGCAGTTATTTGCGGAAGCCGCTTACGGGGTCAACCCGGACTGGCTGAATCTGGAGCCTTTCGTCAACCTGTCCCATGTTAATTTCCGCAATGATGGCATCAATGAACAAGGGGGTGCTGCTGCCCTGACCGGTAAAAAACAATCGAAGAATGCTACCCTCTCGACATTAGGTTTACGTGTGAACCAGAACTGGCAGACGCAGGATCAACTGACGGTCGGCATGTATGGCGAATTAGGCTGGCAACATCAGTTCGGTAATGTCGCACGCGACAGTCAATTGAGTTTCAGCAACAGTGATGTGTCATTTACGGTCAACAGCGTCTCCGCTGCGCGTGATGCGGCAGTCATTAAAGCCGGCACGTCCATGAGTATTAATGAAAATACTCAATTGTCAGTGGGATATAACGGCATATTATCAAGCAGCCATAAGGACAACGGTGTGTTCTTTAATGCTAATTGGAAATTCTAGTCAGTAAAAATTACTATAAATCAACAAACTCACTGGTGGCACTAGCTGGCAGTGAGTTTTTCTTTTATTTCTTATTTATTTCTCATTTGCCGGGTTTGTATATGCAAGGACACAAAACAGTTAAATAGAACTTATTAATGTTAATCCTGATAATAACCTCCGAGTCATCGACATAACCTAAAGGAGGAAAATTATGACTTATCGTAAAGCTCTATTGGCTAGTTTAATTTCTATCGCAACATGCTCAAATGCTTTGGCTAATGAAGCACCACTAATGAAATCCACTGATCCTGGTGCTGATAAATTCAAAACCGTCGGTAAATTTATGGGTGGTTCACATTGTACCGCAACCCTGATTGCTGGCGAAAATACACCGGCTAAAGATACACCAGCACTAATCGTAACAGCTGGTCACTGTGTTGAAAATAGCAGCAATACAAATGAGGTCATTGTTGATCAACCAGCATCTGAATACTGGGAGTTTACACCAGATTACTTCATTGATAAAAAAGACAGCCTCTCACCAATAAAGGTTGACCGTATTTTATATTCAACCATGAAATATGAAGATATCGCTGTCTTACAATTGAAAGCAACTTATGGTGATTTGGCTCAAAAAGGCTATCATCCACTGAAGCTGAAGAAAAATCTTGCGATGGAACATCAGCCTATCGTGTTAACTCACATTCCTGTCAATAATGTTGACTATGATTCCACTTATCTCAGGAAATCTGAATGTGATATTACCGGAAAAGCGCCTGTACTCTATGAAAGCTCAATTCCATGGCTGTGGTCCCCGGTTTTCTCTGTTAACTGTGCGGGTGTCGTTGGCGGAACGTCTGGTTCCCCTGTTTTTGAAAAAGGCAAAACAGATGTTATCGGTATTCTAAACACGACTACCGAGCCGGGAATGAATGGTTGCGGAAGTGGCAGACCGTGTACGATTGAAGATAATAAAGGTGTTTCGGCAGAAGGTGCCAGCTATTTTATTCCTGTAGACTCTATTGCTAATGCAATAACCAAAGATAATAAACTGGATCTGTCTAAACTTGAAAATAATAGCGGTAATTTCTTAGAAAGAAGCCAGTTTTGGTCACCTTGGGTTACTCAAAGTGTTGTTGATGGCGAGAAAGCTAAATGGGATGTGGTCATTAAAGAAGATGCTGATGTCAAAAATATCCGCTATAAAGTCGGATTAATCAGTGAAATTGACTGTAAAGATGCAAGCGGATATGGCGCTCCAGTTTCGGCCAGCCAGAAGCCACTGGAAAACCTGCAGGTACCTGAAGGCGAAGGTATCTATAAGCTCTGTGCTATTCATCAGAATAATTCTGGTAAGTGGCAGAACGCAAAAGATGCATCTGTGATGTTGCGGGAAATTGATAATACTCCACCAACTACTAAGCCAACTATTCGTTATGATGACCATGGAACTGACAATTGGTTTGTAACGATTGAAGCTCTGCCATATGAACTTTCAGGGCTGACACAAGTAAAATACGGTCCTAAAGCAACCACGGACTGTGAAGATAAATCAGGTTATGCTCCTTTATGGAGACCTGTCAATCTGACTAAATCTGAAGCACCATGGCGTGTTTGTGCATTCAGCCACGATGTAGCAAAAAATGAAAGTCCGATTAGCGTACTTGATCTTGAAGCAGCCTCTGCTAAATAAGTAATAATCACCAACCTCACTGCCGGCAATCGCTGGCAGTGAATCTGAACTAACTCACCTGAATATCTGTATTACTCAAACTCTCCCCCTATTCATCCGTATTTATTTTTCAATACGAAACACATTAGCTTAAAACTTCACCATCTGTTGACCTCCCCCTACACAATCTATTTTTTACTAAGGAGACTTAAATATGTCACCACGTATTGCATCGCCTGTCGCTTCGCCCTTTATTTTGCTGATATTTTCGTGTGCTGTATTTTTCATCGGTACGACAGAGTTTATGTTAGCTCCTATACTCCAACCATTAGCTGAGGCATTTAACACAACAACTGATAAAGCTGCCTGGTTGGTATCTGGTTATGCTTTCTCTTATTCGCTTATGGCCCCCGTTTTTGGCTGGTTGTCAGATAGGATAAACCGGCCTAAATTGCTGCTGGCATCTTTATTATTTCTTTCACTGGATGGGCTGCTATTAACTATAGCGCCCAATTTAGTAGTTGCTATTGGGCTGCGCATCTTTGGGGGTATCGCAGCGGCTGCATTGATTCCAACTATTTTTGCTTTGATTGCAGAGATCTTTCCTCCTCACAGGCAAGCTTCAGCAATGGGGATCGTTATGCTCGGTATGACTATGGGAATTGTTACTGGCCCTGTCTTTGCCGGTATTTTAACTGAGAAGTTAAATTGGCAGATGCCATTTTTGATAAGTGGGACAGGATGTTTTTTGCTCTGCATTTTAAGCCAAAAACAAGTATTACACCTAAAGTACAATTCACACCAACCTTCAGAAAAAGAAAAAATAAAACTCCCGTTGATAAAGTTTCAATGGATATCTCAGGGCGACTTAATCCGCCCTCTTATTGCAAAAGGACTTTGGAATGGAACGGCAGTATCTGCTTTTATCTTATCTGGAGAAGTTTTGCGGCGTTATTATGAGCTAGCAACAGACACGATTGGTATATCTGTATCCGTATTTGGTATCGGACTTGGCATTGGCAATTTATCCATAACTTTTGTGAAGCGTAGAGGTATTCGGGATGAATACATACTACTGTTGACAATAACCTTACTTTTCGTGGCTTGTGCGGTATTTATGCTAATTCCATTATCCCTGCTTTTCAGCCTGAGTTGTCTAATGTTATGGGGTTATGCGCAAGGAATTGCAGCCCCTGTTAGTACCTCTATTCTGGCAAATCGGGCCAAACAGAATAAAGGCCAGATATTAGCAGTATCAGAAAGCTTCAATAACCTGACAATTTTATTCTTACTCCCTATCGCGACTGTACAGTTAACTCAACATAGTATTGTCGCTACGATGATCACTCTGGGAAGCTGTCTGATCGCGGGAATTGGTCTGACATTAAAAGATTTTTTAGTGACACCGTCACTTAATTGAGGCCGATGTTTGAAATTCATTTAGTAAATCCATTAATGAAGGAAACTCAAATGGCAATTGATTTTAATGCAAAAGAGAACCGGCATACTTATCTTGGACGCGATGCACAACAGGAATGGTACGATATAATTCATAGTTTGACTGAGCCTAAAGGTAAAGATATCGCAGATATTGGCTGTGGCGGAGGGATTTACTCTCGGGCATGGGCTAATCTGGGAGCAAAGAGCATCACTTGTGTTGATTTTTCAGATCAAATGCTGGCTGATGCGGCTGAGAATACTCAGGAGTTGAAAAATATCACCCTCAAAAAAGGAAATGCTCTCCATACCGGCCTTCCCGCAAACAGTCAGGATATTATATTCGAGCGTGCACTTATTCATCATATTAGCGAAGAAGACAGAGTAATTTGTTTTGCCGAAGCCAATCGTTTATTGCGATCAGGGGGTATATATATCTTACAGGATCGAACTGTTCAGGATGTTAACCTGCCCGGCTCACCTGAACACATTCGTGGTTATATTTTTGATGTTTACCCGCACTTACGTGATTTTGAAAACCAACGGAGACCTGATACCCATAATGTGATTAATGGATTTAAGGAAGTCGGATTCAGGCATGTAAACACACTTTCTTTTTTAGAAAAACGCGCTACGTATAATAATTTTTCACAATTAGCGGATGATTTTCGATTACGAAAAGGACGTTCTATTTTGCACGAACTGAGTGATAAAGAAATAGCTTACCTTGTTGATTATATAGAGAACACCCTTCCCTCTTTAACCAATATTGTTGAAAATGATTATTGGACTATTTGGACTGGTATTAAATAAATAACATATATATGTCACCAAAAACTCAGTCTCGACTTTATCAATTAAACGATTTCGTCACTATTCAAAAAGATAAAACGAGACTGAGGTGAGTTTTATTCATAACTGAAAACCAGAATCAGGGCCTATGTGGTACCAAAAACTCAATAATAGTGTTTTTATTATTATAATGATTAAAAATCAATATATTAAGTTATGAAAAAGTAAGGCTTTAATAGTGAAAAAGCAGGATATTTCAGCGACATAACAAATCTATCGAACTATCTCTAACTGACAAAGGATATATACACAATGGATTTCAAGGTGCATCGCGGCAGCAAGGGAGAGAACCCTCAGGAGCATAGATAACTATGTGACTGGGGTGAGTGAGCGCAGCCAACAAAGAGGCAACTTGAAAGACGAAGTGTATAGCTCTTCGCGACCCTGTTTCTAAATTTGTGTAATTGCCTGTTTTTGATATGTTTAATTTATCAACTAAAACAGGTGAAAAGATGGACGAGAAACAGTTACAAGCCCTGGCTACTGAGCTG
>NZ_CAWQJR010000071.1:0-5193 GCF_963894935.1 Xenorhabdus sp. PB61.4 | reverse complement strand
GATAGACTCAATAAACAGTGGTGGAGTATTTATTTTTATTAAATCACAAACAATAAAAATGTTTATTGTGGATAATTAAAAATAAAGTTAAGACTTTATTTCTTTAGTGTGAAGACATATCCCATAAAGCCCGGAATCATCAGGGTGAGAAACATTGAGAAAGAATAACTGTCACTGTTTTTAATAAATTAAAAGAGGGATTTTATTTTTGTTTATGTTCTAATTTTAACCTCATATAATATTTTGATCTAGCTTATACTTTTCAATTTGAAAATTGTTTGATGAATTTTTCATGTGCTATCTTCATCTGCGTGGATTAACAATTAAATATGATGGGCGAATAGTTAATGAATATAAATATACAAGACAATAATATTAGTATACTCGCTGGCAATTCACGTGTTTATCTTGATCAAGAGGGTAAAATAGTTGTCGAAGCACAACTAAAAGCCTTTGAAGCAGCGCTTGTATTAGCAAAAAAAATCCAAGAGAAATGTGGTCAATTACCAAAAATATCTATAGCTTTCGATCACCGTGGAATATTTCGTTTACAATTCTTGGCAGATAATCTATCTAACTCTCAAAAAAGAAACCCTCGTTTGAGCCAACTCCACACCTCGATTGTAAACGTTTTTTTACCTATAGCTGAAAAGCATCAAATATCACTTGGTGAAATACGAGTTATTCACGAAGATTCCGCTAGACAACACTTAGTTCACATTCTTGCCTCTGAGGAAATCCCCGAAATACTCAAGCAACGTATGGTTGCCAAAAGCACATCAGATTCTAAACCATCAATGTCTGATGTTTCTTATGAAGAGCCAACTCAAAAACTCACCTGCGCAGCTATTACAAAAGAATATTTTGAAAAAGCGGCAGGTAATAATACAGATACCCTTTTGGAAGTATTCTTTGAAGATTGTGTGTGGTCCAGAGCACTCGCATATGCTCGCGGACTCCAACTTAGCCATATGTTAGGTGTTTCCAGTGCTATTCGTCTTAACCTCGTTAGCGAAACGGGTGATGTGAGCCAGGGTGATATAACAATTGCCTAATTATTTTAAATAAAATAATTACATCTTCACATTATAAAATGGAACATTATGCAAACTCTATCCAAATTAATATATCTAGATAATAATGCTACAACTGCATTAGATCCTGAAGTGCTTCAATCTATGATGCCTTATCTTACTAATGAGTATGGTAATGCATCTAGTATCAGCCATGCTTTTGGCTGGAAAGCCAGAAAGGCCGTTGAGCATGCCAGGAAATTAATTTCATCATCAATCAATGCGGTAAGTCCATCGGATATTATATTTACATCTGGCTCAACCGAGTCGATTAATCTTGCCATCACAACTCTTCAGCATAAAAGTAAAAAAGGGCATGTCATCACATCAATGATTGAGCACAAGGCTGTTCTTGATTGTTGCGCTAAACTTGAATCAATGGGAATAGACGTCACCTATGTGCAACCACAAAGTGACGGTGTTGTATCCCCTGCTTCAATACATAGTGCATTGAGAGATGATACTTATCTGGTTTCTATTATGTCGGCAAATAATGAAATTGGTTCATTGCAAAAAATTGAAGAAATAGGCGCTATTTGTAAAGAGCGGGATATAATTTTTCATACTGATGCTACACAGGCGCTTGGAAAAATAGAGTTTGATGTACAACGTATGAATATTAGCTTAGCCTCATTTTCTGCACATAAAATATATGGTCCAAAAGGTATTGGAGCACTTTATATTAACTCGCGCGATAAAAATATTGCTTTATCTCCCCTCATTGTTGGTGGCGGACATGAACGGGGTCTGCGCTCTGGGACTCTTAATGTCCCAGGGATAGTAGGGTTTGGTCGTGCAGTTGAGTTGTCTGTTAAAAACTTACCAGACGAATCACAGAGATTAAGTCACCTGAGAAATATACTGCGGCAATATCTTATTGAAAATGTGGATGGTATTCGGATAAATGGTCATCTAACCGCATGTCTGCCGGGGTTACTTAATGTATCGTTTGAAGGAATAGATGCAGATTCACTGTTGCTTGAGCTTTCTGATATTGCACTGTCCTCAGGGTCTGCATGCACGTCTGCAAACAGAGCTTCATCACATGTGCTGAAGGCTATAGGTGTCAGTAATGAGCACGCTCAAGCCAGTGTACGTTTCGGGTTGGGAAGATTTAACAATGAAGAAGAAATAGACTATGTTTGCCATAAATTGAAAGAAGCAATAAATAAACTGAGGTCTATGGTTCCAAGAGCATTCAGTTCTTAGTGATATAGGATTTGATTTATGCGAACGACATCAGCACTTTTTCTCCTCTTCGGCACGACTTTTACTGCGGGTGGATATGGAGCGACTTTCTTAATTTCTGAATTCTTTCGGTCACAAGGAGGGAGTGATATTGACGCAGGAATGACACTGAGTGTGGCTTTAATCGGCACTTTGTTTGGTGTTCCTTTAGTTGGATGGTTTGCCGGGAGGCTGGAAGCATCGCGTTTCGCAGCCTTAGCAGCTTTATCAGTGTCATGTGGTTATTTTTTTCTCAGCAGTTCCGCGGGTGATCTGAATTACATGCCACGTATAGGCGCGTTTTTGATTGGCTTTGGTTGGGGTATGTTCTATATCAGCGGGCCAATGGCGTTGTCTGAACGTATTTCTGATGCAGATAGAGGATACTGGTTTACACGTTTTAGTGCTTTCCAGATGGCAGGAATTTGTGGTAGCCCAATTTTACTCTACGTTGTTGTTGAACAAGTAAAAATACCTATCCTGATAGCTTTTCTTCTTGTTGGTATTGTTGCTATTTTTGCATCGCTATTTTTCATGGTATTTGGGTTTAGAGAACCCCAGGCTCAACGGGAATTATCATTAAGACCCTGGATAAAGAATATATCGAAGATTGCGGCTACTAGTGCAATCCGTCCGATTATTATGGTAGGACTGGGAGGCTGCGTGTTTTCTGGCATGATGTCGTTCCAGAGTTCAATAGTGGAAGGAACAGATTCAAGAGCCAGCACATTTTTTGCTGTTCATGTAGTGACTGTGGTTATATCACGGCTTCTGCTGGCTCGCTATTTATCAACTGTACCTCGTATTCCACTTGTTATCACACTTATGTCATTTTTAGTTCTGGGTATTTTATTTTTGTTCGGTGTACCTGTTCATTCAGCCTTTCAGATTGTAGCCGCTATTTTAACGGGTCTGGGGTATGGATTGGTATATCCTGTTATCCAAACTTGGGCGATAAACGAATCTGCTCCTGAGAATCGCCATGCAGCGCTTACTTGGTTCGTTGTCTCCTACTTTGTAGGGATATTCGGTTTTCCAATAATAGGTGGCTGGATATTAGTTGAAGCAGGCAAATCCTTATTTATTACTACGCTCGCTGTGATAGCGACTCTTGAGCTTGTTATAGCGTTACCGAGGCGACAATTGGGTCGGGCTGTCCTAGAGAAATAAAAAGGTTCTGTTGGATTCAATCATAACCACCCATATAGCGGGTGGTTATGATTATCTCTTGCTTTATATTGTCTGATTACCTGATATTGTTTTTTTACTCAGATAAAGCCCTAATAACACGCCTATCGCAGACAGCATCAGCATATAGTATGCGGGAGCTAATTGCGTATATTGCATTAACAGAGTGATGATAATCGGTGTTAGTCCGCCAAAAATGGCATAGGCCAGATTGTATGAAAAAGAAATACCGCTGAAGCGGACTTCCGGTGGATAACTGTGAACCATAATAAAAGGTACAGCACCGATAACTCCCACAGAGAACCCTACAATTGCATAAGTACTGTATAGTCTGATGGGATCATGACTGATATTGTGATAGAAGAACCAAGCGGCTGCGCCCAGTAATAAGCTGCCTGCCAATAAAACCTTGCCAGCTCCCCATTTATCGCAGAAATGCCCGACTAATACGCAGCTAATAAAAAGTGACACAATTGCCAGACTGTTGGCTTTCAGCGTCATGGGTTGTTCGAGATGGAAAACTGTCTGCATATAGGTAGGAGTCATCAGGATGACAACGACAATACCCGCAGAAAGAAGCCAGGTCAGCAACATGGAAACAGTAATGGCTCGTTTATGATTCTGAATGACGGATTTCAGGGGTAGACCATCTGATAATGCCTTACGTGCCTGCATTTCCTTAAATATTGGCGTTTCATGCAGCCAGCGACGCAGGTACATGGCACATAGGCCAAAGAGACCACCAAGGAAGAAAGGCAGACGCCACGCCCAGTCTAAAACTTCCTGTTTACTGTAAACCGAAGTAATTGCTGTTGCGACCAGAGAGCCAAGCAAAATACCGAGAGTCAATCCCGCAGTCAGTATTCCGCAGGCAAAACCGATATGTTTACGGGGAACATGCTCTGCAACGAATACCCATGCACCGGGAACTTCACCACCGATTGCCGCTCCTTGCATAATTCGCATAACTAACAGAAGTAGTGGGGCGATGATGCCAATTGTAGCGTAGATCGGTAACATGCCGATAATTAATGTAGGTAAAGCCATTAGCAGGATACTGAGAGAAAACATTTTCTTGCGCCCGACCAGATCACCAAAATGTGCCATGATGATCCCGCCTAAAGGCCGTGCCAGATAACCGGCGGCAAAAATCCCAAAAGTCTGGAGTTGTCGGAGCCATTCAGGAATGTCTGCAGGGAAAAACAGTTCCCCCAGCACGACAGCAAAAAAAACAAAGATAATAAAGTCATAAAACTCTAATGCACCGCCTAAAGCTGCCAGAGAAAGAGTTTTATAATCCTGTTTGTTTAGAGAACGATTGTGATGTTGTGACATAAGGTACCGATTTATAGTTATAAAATATTTTTCATATGAGTTTATATACTTTATGGATCTCAATATGTAGTTAAGGAAACTATATATTGAAAAACAACAGGTATACTGATGATTCTATCAGACTCTAATAAAGCTAAAAACAAATCTAATTTAATATTAAAAGGTATTTAATCTGTAGTTTTTATAAGGTGGGTAACATTATAATATTATAGATGTTAATCTTCGGCTTTAGGTAAAAGACAACTCATTAAACAAAATTGACCCTGTTTCTAAATTTGTGTAATTGCCTGTTTTTGATATGTTTAATTTATCAACTAAAACAGGTGAAAAGATGGACGAGAAACAGTTACAAGCCCTGGCTACTGAGCTG
>NZ_CAWQJR010000070.1:0-5230 GCF_963894935.1 Xenorhabdus sp. PB61.4 | reverse complement strand
TGTTTGAAAAGGGGGATTTGATTTTTATTTTTTTCAGTGTTTTTTTCTACTGTATATCACGAGATGTGTGATAGTGAATATAAAAAATATAAAATTTTTTGAGATAAAATGATTCTCCAGCCAATCGGTTGGCTGGAGAATTCAATTACTTAATTTTTAATTAGGATTCAGATGCAGATGCATTGATGGATGCAGGATAAAGATATGCAGACCATTCATTATATTGGCAAACAAATATTGACGGATTTCTTGTTGAAAGTGGAGATGCTAATTTATAAACTTTATCTCTTATTTCAGCAGCAGTATTTAATGAGTAACCAACATAAGTGCCGGCAGGTAAGGCCATAACATTGCCATTTGAAAATACTACTTTGTTACTAAAATTAATTGTTTTAAGTGATTCGTTAAGAGCACTAATTTCTCTTGGGCCTGCACCATAGATTTCAACGCAGATTAAATAATTAGCCATGGACTACCTCTCTTTTATTTAATGTCTGAATAAAATTATTCATCGGTTTTCTGTGTGCAGAATGCGATGATATTTATATCCAATCTCTTTCCGAGGTTGGTATGCCGGAGAATTTAACAGGTATTATTGACGTTACGCCATATCATTAAATCACAGTTATTTGATGAAATGTTTTTAGAGGGTTTTGAATATAATGTTTATTATCAGATCTGCTATTTAATAGTTCTACAAATATGCAGAGCTTTATACACTTCGTCTTTCAAGTTGCCTCTTTGTTGGCTGCACTCGTTCACCCCAGTCACATAGTTATCTATGCTCCTGGGGATTATCTCCCTTGCCGCCGCGACGCATCTTGAAATCCATTGTGTATATATATTTTGGGCTATCTATTTATGAGCCTTTTCCTCCAGACGTTGCTCAATAGCACGTATCACAAATTCGCGTAATTTCTCCACACCAAGAAAACCCACTGCGCCGCCAAGAGCAGGTGATACGCTGACAGGAATACCAATCAGCTCTAGCCCACTGGAGAATCCCCATGAAAGTGCTCCACAGAGAAGAGGTTCAGCCCAGCGGTTTTTGCGTTCCACACCATCATAAATCAGCCGTCCATAACAGATCATGATAGCCAGCAATGCGCCAGATATCTGTGGCCAGGCATTTCTCAGGTAGTACATAAGGTCAATCCATAATTCAGGATATTCTTGCATTATTCGCCCCATAATTTATTTCCGGTCGTTCAATCACAATGCCTGAATTAAAATTAACTGGGCAGAGATTGGATCCCGGTATTCAGTGATAAGTTACATATTTCCATAATAGCGTTAGCACCGGATATCCACATTTTTATGAAGTTGTGCCCTGCATAATACGAACTTCATAGTGATTTTTATTGTGAAGTTCTCTCAGATACCTTGATGGTACCTTGCCCAATCAGCACTCCAATAATAGTGAGAGTGCTACCGGCAAGTTGAATGAGACCGGGGCTGTCTCCTACAAAAGTCTGTATCGCTAATGCAAAAATAGGAACAAAATTAAAAAAGATGGCTGTTTTTCCTGCGCCACGAATAGTAGTTGCTATGTTCCAGAATAGATAAGCAACAACAGAACCAGCAAGACCCATATAAAAATCAGCTAAATGACTTTCAAATGGTGCTGATAATAATATCGAAACGGGTGATTCAACAGAAATCGCAATGATCGACAATATCATTGTGCCAAAAAACATCGTCCAGCCAGTGGTTTCCAGAGGTGTTGATTCTATAACAAATGTGCGGATCCCAATGGTATAAATTGCCCAGCACAGAGAACCCGAAAAGATAATTAATTCTCCGGTATTAATATGAATTGTATTACCCAACATAAGTTGTCCATTGGTAACAACTAGGATCACACCAAACAAACTGAGTATCATTCCGGTTATACGTACTATATCAGGGGGACGGCGATTAATGATGGCCTCTAAAATATTGGTAGTGACAGGTGTTGTTGCCATTATTAATGCAGCATTAACAGGGGTTGCATATTGGAGACCAACAAATAATGCACCATTGAATCCTGCAACTCCAATTCCTCCAAGGAGAATAAAAGTAAGCCAGTTTTTTCTGAGTACTCCAATGTTAAATTTTTTTCTGGATGTCATAAATAGGAAAATAAATAAGGCAGCAAAAGCAAAGCGTTCAGCCGAAGCAGTCCATGGAGGCAGATTCATCAGGGCAATCTTTGTTACCTGAAAATTTGAACCCCAAAAAAATGTTGCAATTAATGTCAGAACAATCGCTAATTGTGGTGTATTTCGTATACGCATATTATTGACTCGGTTAAATTTTTATTAAATCAAATTGATTGTTTTTTTATCAGGGTGATTGTGGCATAGTCGAAAAAAAAGATATTTAGAGATAAATAGAAAATAATTTTCCAAAAATGGAAGTCATAATATGCAATCACTTATTTGGGATGATATTCGTGTATTTCTGGCAGTGGCTCAGACCGGAACTATCAGTAATGCAGCAACCCTTCTTGGGGTTGGTATTGCAACAGTGTCCAGAAAAATTGAAAGGCTGGAAGAAACTTTTGGAATGCCTCTGTTCTTTCGCCATCAGACTGGCTACCAGCTAACAGAAGATGGAAAGGGATTGTTGGAAAAAGCAGAAGCAATGGAAACTGCAGCAAACTCATTTTTGACAGAAGTTGATGTACGTACAAAAATCACTGGTAAAGTGCGTCTTGCAACAACAGAAATGCTGGCTAGCAATTTAATTATTCCTAATCTGTCGGTTTTGCAGAAAAAATATCCGGATTTGGCACTGGAAATTATTACTGATTCACGTACTGTCAACCTTCATCGCCGGGATGCTGATTTAGCTCTTCGCCTTGTCAGGCCGGAACAAGGCCATGTTACTATCCGTCAGATTGGAATACTGGGTTTTGGGTTATATGCCAGTAAACAATACTGCGAAAACTGTCCATCACAGATATCTGATGAAGCTTATAGTCATGCTCATTTTATTGGCTGGACTGATGAGTACCAGCAACTTCCAATGTACAAATGGATGGAGAAAACCCTGAATGGGCGTCCGCTTTCTATAGCGACGACTTCACTCTCAGCTCAGGTTGCGGCGGTCAAAGCAGGTTTGGGATTGGCAGTTCTACCTCATTTTATTGCTGATTCTGCTGAGCTCATTTGCCTTTCTCCTGAGCTGGGGTTAGATCAGCCTCTTTGGCTTGTTATTCAGGCAGATTTGGCATATTCCCTGAAAATAAGGAAGGTGGCAGATTTTCTTACAGAAGTTGTCTCTCAACATTTGCAGCAACTTTCCGGCCAGATAATAAAATCATAGTAATAAGATTAAGTTTTCTTTAAGAATAATGTTCAATATAACTGTTCTTCCAAACAAGATATCAAATTTATTTATGATATATGTATGCTGGTTGGCTTATAGTTCTTCTGTTTGAATCGCTATGCGACAATAGTTGCTAGCACACATTCACACTCAGCAATATAAAGACTGGAGTTCAAGATGGAAAACGATGCAATCGAACTGGATGAATGGTTTGAAGAAGAAACTTTTGAAGAAGCCGTTGAAATAATGCAACAAAAAGCTGTTGTTCCAGTTGGAACTGCAATGTGGCCTGTTTAGCATTATAGAAATTAAATTTCTGACAACTTAACGGGGATATTATTCCCCGTTATTTATCAGGGGGTTGTTATGTTATTTCTTAATAAAAAAAGGAAAAATATAAAAAACATGCTGACATGCTTGTTGCATCATCCTGCTATTAAAGAAAAAAAACATAAAGAGAATAAAATTAATATACTCGTTGGATGGGATAAAGAGCACAAAAATATTGCTGAAGATGTTATAATCGTTTCGTCAGAATTTCCTACTTTGAATATATCTTCATTATCTCTTGAACTAACCTCTTCTGATACTTTAGTTAAGGAAATTGAATGTTGTGATTTATATGTGTTTTTCTATCTTTCTTCAACATTAAAACCTTTTAAATCATTAGGCCCTGATTTTTTGTCAGCAATAAGAAAAGTTATGCGAGAAAACTGGCGAAAGTCTGTTTTGTTTAAAGATTATGGTGAGCATTTTTATGAAGCATTCTCTGAAGAACTAAATCTTATCAAAGATAGGAATAATTTTTTAATTAGTCTGGCTAATAGTAGTAAAAAAGTAATCTATCAGCAGGATGATGAGCATATGCTTACTGCAACCTTTAGTGAGAACCAATCCTGGACATCAATTGATGGCATTGGTAATTATGATCTGACACCGGGTGAAATTGCAACAAAACTACATAATCTGGAAGGCTCTATCAGTTTCAGTGGTGCGTTTTTGAGTACAATACCTTTTGCAATTAAGTATGGTGTTGTCAGTAACTTCTTCAACCTGACAATCAAAAATAGCAAAATTATCGATTTTACTTGTCAATTCGCTGAATTTTCGAAAGATTTTGATAAATATCTATCAACTAACTCTAGCAACAGCACCATTGAAGAATTTGGTATCGGGACCAACTGTGGTGTGGAGAAGCTATATGGATTAAATGCGGGATTTGAAGAAAGGCATCCCGGTTTACATCTTGGATTAGGTGGAGGAGAAGTAGGCAGTCACCATTTAGACTTAATTTTTCAGGGAGGAAAGTTATTCTTTGGCAATACTATTGTGCTTGATAATAACAAGTTCATTATCTGAATTTATTCGCTATGGATTTTTAAAACAGGATCTGAGGATAAGGGAACTAGTCCTCAGGATATGAATATAGATCCTCTTTCAATTTCCCTCTTGATAGGCTGTGTTTACTTAGTTCAGTCACATAGTTACCTATTTCTTTGAAAATTCGCTTCATGGCCACCTCGATGCATTTTGAAATTCATTTTGTATATATTTTTAATGGTTGTTTAATACGATTACTTATACTTCTTTATCCTACTGATCTTAGAGAAAAATTTCCCAGTTCACTTTAGATATCCTCAGCGTAAATATGAATGCCATTTTTAGTTCGTATATAGTCCCAATATAACCCTCTAGTTTTACTCATGCCTTACATAATGACGTGGCAATTTAGAGAATCTACGTGATTTTTTGAATTGAAGATATCACCTTTATTTATAAATAGAAAATGGTTATATTTCAATTAACTTGTGATTATTTGTTATATTTTTCAATATTAAATTCTGTTTTAATCTTTTTTTTATTCAAAATAAATGCCATTTTCACTGTTTATTGATTAATGAAATATAAGTTTATATTG
>NZ_CAWQJR010000069.1:0-5295 GCF_963894935.1 Xenorhabdus sp. PB61.4 | reverse complement strand
TAATTAAACTCAACTCTATTGAGTAATCAGCTAAGCTTGTAACAAACGGAAAGGTTTTTATTAATTCACCCATATGGTAAAAATCAATCTCTTCTTTAATTGAGCTATACTTAACATAGAAAAGTTGGTGATTTTTTTCTTCAGATTCAAATGCTTTTAACTTATTTGTGGAAAAAAAAATGTTTTTATCTTCAATTTTTAAATTGATATTAAAAGATTCATCAATCATTGCTGCAACTAATTTTTCTGCTATTCTTTTGTCATTTAAATCAGCAAGTAGTTGTGTCATTTCATGTTGATTGGTAGATATTGTAATCTCAGTTCCATTTTCAATTTCGCTACACAAATTAGTAGTTACTGGAATTTGTACACCTGAAATATCATCTTGATTTACTAGATCAGATTTTTTTACTGAAAAAATACTACACTTACCATTTTTACATGTCTTCCATTTTACTGTGTCACCAAATTTGAAGGCAGAGAGAAAACCAAGGCCTTTAGAACCTTGGGTGATCCTAGTGATTCCGTTATAGGCTATTTCATTTCCGTAGTTTTTTGTACTTTTTGATATATGAAATAAGGAAGCAATCTCTTCCTCAGACATCCCAACGCCTTTATCTATAACGGTAATCATCAATTTTGATGGGCTTATAGTAATGGTAATGTCAGGAGAAAATGCATCGTAGGCATTTTTTATGAGTTCATTTAAAGCAAACAAAGATGAAGGAATCTTTTGAGAAAGCTCTTCAATTAACTTTCCACCAAATTTTAGTGATACAGTTGACATATAGTAGGCATCCCCTTTTCAAAAAAACTGTTATTGGCAGAAATATAACATAAATTAAAGTTAATGGTTGCTACCTCCTATAAAAATTGAGTTTTTGTTAGCCAATAGCACGTAATTTTAATTATTTTAGTCTTTTTAAGACTTAAAAAATAAATACTATCAGGGCAAACAAGTCTAAATTGCTCAATGTGATTAGCGGAGTATATTCAGTACAGAGAAATAGGAATAATCGCCGTTTGTGATTTATCATTAGCAACCCATCAATGATAATCCTAGAAACTGCCCTGCAAGCCACAACCCTCAGCAATGCTTTTGGACACCTCACTGATCCGCGTATTAACCGGACTAAACAATATTCACTTATCGACATTCTGACTATCTCGATCTGTGCCGTAATCTGCGGTTGTGAAGGCTTCAATGCGATTGAAGAATACGGTAAATCTAAAGAGAATTGGTTCCGGCAATTTCTGGATCTTCCTAATGGCATTCCCAGTCATGATACCTTTAACGATGTGATAAACCGGCTTGATCCCCAAGAATTTGGACTCGCATTTACCCAATGGGTGAAGAGCTTAGCCATATTCTCTGATGACATTATCGCCTTGGACGGCAAAACATTGCGGGGTACGCTTGACAAAGCGAATGGTGCACCGGCGCTTCATCTGGTTAGCGCCTGGTCAGTTGAGAATCAACTTTGCTTTGGTCGGGTGAAATTCTCGGATAAATCGAACGAAATTACCGTGATTCCCAACTTACAGGCCTTGTTGGATATTGAAGGTTCCACTGTCACAATTGATGCAATGGGCTGTCAGTACAAAATCGCTGATCAGATTGTCGGGGAGCAGGCTGATTATGTTCTGGCATTAAAAGGCAATCAGGGTGAATTTCATAACGATATCAAATACTTTTTAGATACTCAGCTCGCAAAAGGGTTTAGGGGGATCCCCCACGCTAAAACCCAGGATACAGGAGGCGATCACGGTCGTATCGAACAGCGTCAGTTGTGGCTGGTTAACGATATTCACTGGTTACGGGTACGACACCCTCAGTGGTACACACTGGGTGGCATCGTGGTAGTGGAGTCTTGGCGTGAAGAGCAGGGAAAACCCGAGAGTTACACACGACGTTATTATATTACCAGTCATCATGATAAATCGGCGGACTTTATTGCGGGAGCGATACGTAGCCATTGGCATATTGAAAATAAACTGCACTGGCAGCTGGATGTGAGTTTTGGTGAAGACAACCAGCATCTGAGAAGCGGTCATGCCGCTGAAAATATCGCTTTAGTGAATAAAATAGCCCTTAACCTGCTGAAAAATGAGAAAACCGTAAAAGTGGGAGTGAAAACTAAGCATCAGAAAGCAGGATGGGATAATGGTTACATGCTGAAAGTCCTCACGGTGGGTTTCACGTCAGTATAATTTAGACCCGTTTGCCCTATAAATGCTATACCCTTCCTGGTATTGGCAAGAAAAAAATGATATAATCTCTTAGAAAATAGTTAGATAGGATCACATAAACCTTATACTTAGGCTCTGAAAAATGAATAAAAAAAAGCAGGACATAGCGATCATTAATAAAATCAAAGCTTATTCTTTGACTGATGATTCGTATTGGTCTTTCAAAGGGCGCTATAGTAGACAACATTGCCATGCATTGATCCAATATCCAGCAATGATGGTTCCTCAAATGCAGGGGGAGCTTATAGATGTCATTCAAAGCGAAGATAAGAGTGTTAAAATTGTATTTGACCCTTTTGTTGGTTCTGGAACAACACTAGGTGAGTCAATGATTCGTGGGTTAGATTTTGTTGGTCATGATATCAATCCACTAGCTATCCTTGCATGTGAGGTTAAAAGTGGCCCTTTATTCACTAGTAAATTGGAAGAAAAAATTACAAAATTACTAAGTTGTATTGAGAAAAATAGTACTGATACGGTAGCTGTGAATTTTCCTGGGATTGATAAATGGTTTTTACCTCATGTTCAGTTAGAACTTAGCACAATATACTTAGCAATCAAATCTGAACCATCGAAGTGGGCGAGAAAAGTTTTTTGGTTAGCTCTTAGTAATACTGTTCGCACTACTTGTAACTCAAGAGGTTCAACATATAAATTACATATCAAATCAGAAGATCAAATAGAAAAAATTGGCTCACCAATAGTAATATTCAAAAAAAATTTATTAAAGAATATAGAGAACATTAAAGCTCAAAAGGAAATTTTAGCTCAAAATGGTTACTTAAAACGTAATAAAAGTGTTAGTAAGGTAATTATTAAAAATGTAGATGCTAAGTCACGTAAGAAATCAAGAATTAAATATGATTTACTCATTAGTTCCCCTCCATATGGTGATAATGCAACCACTGTAACTTACGGGCAATTTTCTTATTTGCCTTTACAATGGATTGATCTTAACGATATTAATGAGTTCATTAATCCTCGCCTACTAGAGTTACAGAATACAATTGATAGCTCGAGTTTAGGTGGTTCACTGAAAGATGCTTCTGAAAAACATAACGTACTAGAGGATAAGTCATTTTCACTAAATAAGTGTATTAAAAATATTTACTCAATAAATCCTGGAAACACAAGGAAGCTGATCAGTTTTGTTTACGATCTATATTTATCTCTTATAAATTCTGTAAATGAATTACGTAGTGATGCATATATGGTTTGGACATTAGGTAATAGAAGAATTTCTAATATAGAGGTACCTTTAGATCAAATAATGAGGGAGCTTTTAGAGAGTCTTGGATGTAAATTTGTGTATCAATTAGAAAGGGATATCCCAAGCAAGCGTATGCCAACAAGAAATAAAGTTGCAGAAACTATGGGTAAAGAAACAGTTTTAATAATGCGACGTTAACGCGATGCTCGACTTTAACATCCTATAACGTTGGCTTGTTGAAGCCAGTCGCGTTGACTTTTACCTTGTTTAAAATTGGCAAAAATACCCAACGTGTGAAAAAGCAGTTTTCTGGCAATTCGATTACTCAAATGTCACAGATCCCGTGCCCAGCACTTCTTAATAGCAAATAATAGCAAATTGTCCGGCGAGTTGACCAATCACCGTTTCAATTAAACGGCGTTTGGCGTTAATCATTCTTCTCGTTTTCTTGGGAAGAGGATCCTCCATATTGGTACGCGTCGGGGTGATCATCTTTATACCCTGTTGATTCATTTCCTGTTTAAATTCAACGCCTATATACCCTTTATCGCCAAGCAAACAGCCTTTTATCGGGGCAACCAAATCCCAAGCGGCTTCACGCTCACTGCAACTGGCAGGAGTCACCGTGATCCCCATCACTACGCCGGTTTCATCTATCATCAGATGCCCTTTAAAGCCGTAGTAAGTTTCATTCTTAGCGGCACAGTACCCATAATCGGCTTGCCCTTTGAAGTTGGCACTTCCTTTAGCTCTTTTGAACCCACAGACGGGCAGCGGAAACCCGTCGATAATATGTACCGGCCTGTCGAATGCGCCCAATAACATAGCCAGCTTCTCTTGCAGTTTTTGTTTGACAACCCAAAGATTTGAGGCCTGTTTGGCAAAGTTGGCGCGTGAACCGAGTCCGGGAAACCATTCACGCCAGTGGTCACAAAAATACGTCCAAATCCCTTTATCTGTTGAAAAGCCTAAGAATTCACCAATCACTTCCATCGTGATAACTTCAGCATCGCTCAGTTTAGGCGGATATCCCCGGTTTCTGAATCGCATACCTTGCTGTCACTGCGTTAAATTATCCTCTACCCAACAAAACACCCAAATGATAAAATCTTGCTGTGACATAGCCTTTTGTTCCTTTATTTCTCTATTTTTGACGACTTAAAATTATAAAGGAGCGGCTATGTCATTTCAACTCATCATAAAAGTCGAGCATCGCGTATATATAGGATTTTTAATCTCATCCATATAATATATGCGGTTCTATAATTATTGGAGAATGTTATGCAACTTTCAGATTTAGGAAATAGAATCTGCATTATAGGGCCTTCGAATAGCGGTAAATCAACACTTGCTAATGCAATCTCCAAAAAATGTAATTTGAAAGTCACTCATTTGGATCAACTTTTCCATTTGCCAAATACAGATTGGCAGGAACGCTCTGCCGATGAATTTATCTCGTTGCATGATATGGCAATTAAAGAAGAAAGCTGGGTTATTGATGGAAACTATGCAAGATGCCTGCCGCAACGGTTATCCAGAGCAACTGGGTTTATTTTATTAGATGTTTCAACTCTATCAAGCCTGCTACGTTATATAAACAGGACGTCATTCCAGCGTAAACGATATGGTGGATTGGAAGGTAATCAAGACTCAATCAAATGGGAAATGCTTCACCACATCACTGTTGTTACACCAAAAAACCGCAAACGCTATGCTGCAATGTTTGAAAAATTGGCCATACCAAAAATAAAACTAAGTTCTATTAAAGAGATGAAAGAACAATTTAATAAATGGGAGCTATTTTAAATAGAAACTGATATAAATTAGTTTTCATT